>DATMLR010000440.1:0-4028 GCA_035570015.1 Puia sp. | reverse complement strand
GAACTTCCTGATCGCGGATCTGACTGCCAGCCAGTACCGGATATTGAACGACATCCATCTCGCTCGCTCCTTCCAGGTCAGCTTCGATTCCTTCAGCAGGATCTTGGCTGCCACCAGCACACTCCGCCATACCGGGTATTGCAGCGCCGGTTTCAATCCAAATATCTTGAATTCCGAATACCACACCGCAAAATACCGGGGCAGGATAAATTCGGGCACCTGATGATGATAATGATATGTGACGGCGCCGCTGACATGCCCCAGCGTAAACCCTTTGAGGAGCATCATCCTTGCCCAGGAAATGTCTTCGGCGAATTCAGTGACCGGGAAAGGATATTCCAGCAGGACCGAACGTCGGTACGCCGCCGTAACATTGTCCCAGCTGGCTATCTCCCGCTGCCTGGCAGGGCTTAGCTTCAGGTAATCCTCCGGATCGTCATAATGATAGTACCAGGTCTCGTGCGCCGAAACCGGGCGGAACCAGAGTACCGGATTCTTATCCCGGTCATGAGGGACCACCTGCTGCCCGCAAACGGCGACGACGGGTCGATTTTCAAATCCGCCGCCGACCTGTCGATCGCCAAATCCGGCGAGGAACAGCTCCAGCCAGTCGTCGGACCCGGGTAAGGCGTCCTGCACCGTCATGACCACATACTCGCCTTTTGCCGCACGAACACCCAGATTTCGGGTCGACCCATGGTTAAATTCGGAAGCGGGGATTTCAATCAGCCTCACCGGATAACGGCGGACGATCTCCAGCGATCGGTCTGTACTGCCGGAATCGATCACGATGATTTCCGACTGCGCGATCAGGGATTGCCGCATCAGACCGTCCAGCAGTCGCTCCAGCCAAACATCGCCGTTCCTGACGGGGATGACAATAGAGAACAAGATATTCGTGTTCAATTTCTTTCGAAGATCCGATGTGTGTAATAACGAAATAAATGCCGAACCGACAGCAATTTATCCATAAACGTCATCCGGTCGAAACGATTGTATCTCCTCAACGTTTCTCTTCTCTTCCGGTCAAGGGCCCTCTTCACGACTGCCGGCTGCGTGGTCTTTTTCCGCTGGTTGTCCAGAACCTGCAGAAACCCTTCTCCCATTTTTAGCATATTCCTGGACATGGATCCGTCGGACAATCGGTAGATGACAAGTTTTTTGCCGAGATAGGCTATTTTCGGCTGCAGCCGGAGGATATTCACCCAACAATCGAAATCTTCATGATTCGGGAGGGAGGTGTCGAACCGCAGGCCGCGATCCCGGAAAAAAGAGGCGTGGAACAACCACGAATGCGGAGGAATGATCAGCCTGGACTCCCATCGGGTGATCAGTTCCACGAGCGGATCGGCGGTATGAAATTGCGCAGGCTTATAAAACGTCTCCTCCTTGTAGATATCGGCGGCGGAACCCGTCCGATAATCCGTGTAGGAAACAACTGCCGCTTCCCGGGATATCAATTCCAATTGTTCGGCAAGCTTCACCGGCATTAATACATCATCGGCATCCAGGAACTGAATATACTCGCCCCCTGACCGTTCCAGACCCGCATTCCTGGCGGCGGAAAGCCCGCTGTTAGGCTGATGTGCATACTGGAAGCGGCTATCCCCGGCAATATTTTCTTTAACGACTGCCGCCGTGTCATCCGTTGATCCGTCGTCAATGACGATACATTCCCAATCGGTAAACGTCTGGCTACGGACTGATTCGAGCGTATCGCCTATAAATCCGGCGCCATTATAAACGGGTATAATTACCGAAACCGTCTTTGCCAAGGTGAGATCAGTCTTTGAAATCAGATTTTGAGGTCAGTCTTTGAGGTCAGTCTTTGAGGTCAGATTTTGAGGTCAGTTCTTTTCCATCCAGAAATTGCCGCCTGTATTGAGATAGGTCAGCGGCATATCCCTGAACGCGTCCTTGTGGTGAATATGCAGGTAATTCGAAAAGATCCGGATCGGGAATTCCTTATTATACATCAGAAATGCCTTCAGGAGATAATCTTCATTCCAGCTCCGTCCGCTCAACACCCATTCTTTCGGGTATTCAAACGGGTAAAACACATCGTGAAAATGAACCAGCACTCCCTTATTCAGTGACGGGAGCACCTCAGAGAAAATATAATTGACGTCGCTGCCACATTTGGAGACATGGCTACTGTCGATGAACAGGATATCACCCGGTTGAAGCTGACCGAAAAAAGAAGGATCCATCGTTTGGACCGGTTTCTCCCAAACAACAGAATGCTGCTTGTCCTCCTCCGACATCAGGGAATAAAGCCGTTCCGGACAGGGTTCGATGAAATTCAGCGAGATGCTGTTTTGAAAAAACAATTCATTCACATCCATCATCAGTGCGGAGGAATGCCCGGACCCGACCTCGATGATTCGCTCCGGTTTGAAGTGCCGTATCATCGAGTAAAGCACGGTACCGTCGGTGTATGAATAGTAATTATTCTCAAACCAATACCGGAGTCTGCCATCCTTTTTACTTTTGAACGGAAGATCGGCATAGTATCGGGCAAATTGACGCGCAAGGGCGATTTGACTATCGGTGTTGAGTTCGATTCCCTTGATCCCGTCTACTCCGGCGTTCTTCCAGATCTCCCCCTCCCGCTGCAGGAGATCATCAACAGAGGCGATCGGAGAATGATAATGGCCGGCGGGGTAAAACGAATTCTTATTGGTGATCGCCGTTTGTTGATATAGGTTTTTGACATAGGGTAGCCTATTCAAGAGAGATTTGGCTATTGCTTTCATATGTCATAAGGTTATCCAGTCGTATAACGGATGATTGCCCCCCCGAATTATATTATTGCACAAAAAAACGCTTCATCTTCAGGAACGGCGTCTCGATAAACCGGTAAGAGAGGGCCGCCAGGACAAACGTGATAGCGAAACAAAGCCCCGTAAAAACCCAGGGTGACAATTGCACCGATGGAAAGGCCCGGGAGGCAATCGCCCTGTATACAAAGGGTACCGGCATGTGGAACAGATAGATCCCATAGCTGATCACCCCGATATTTTGAATCTGTTTATTCCGGGCAAAAAATCCTACTACTCCCCGCCAGCCGAAAACGCTGACCAGCACGATCGAGAACGTACACAGACACAGACTGACTTCCCGATAGATATACCACCACTTATAGCTGTCGTTAAAGAGGATCAACACGATCAGCAAGTGCAGGAACGTGAGCCCGAAGATCCAGGACCGCTTCTCCTTCAGCCAGTTGATCGCCGCGTCCTGCCGGACATACAAGCAGGCCAGAATGGCCCCGACGCCCAGGGTATGGAAGGGGAAGACCCCGTTCTTAGCACCCTGAGGATCAATATAGATCGAAACAAACGGGATGCAGATCATCACCGCAATAAGCGGGATCCTAAACTTCGCCGGCGAAAAGAGCAAAAGCCATGGCCAGAACAAATAGAACTGTTCCTCCACGCCGAGCGACCACAGGTGTTCAAAACATCCGAGATAGTGGGCGCCCTTCTTTGCAATCAGCAAATTCGGCGTATAGGTAAAGAAATATAAGGCATAGTCGGGTTTCCATAGGTATAGGTGGAGGAACCGATAGGCGAGGAGGAAAAAGAGCAGAAATAAATAATAGACCGGGAACAACCGGAGCACCCGCCGGATCACAAAGTTCTTTATTATGAGGAGCCTTTTGGTGCTTTTTTGAAGGTTACGCAGCAGGATAGTCGTGATCAGGAATCCTGAAAGCGTGAAAAAGATCGGGACACCATACCACATGTACGGGATGTCCACCGGGGAAAAATGCGCCAGAAGGGTCATAATGACCGCCAGCGCTCTTAATGAATTTAGTTCTGGCAGATACTGGAGCGAGCCGTCTGATGCCGATTGGTCTTTCAAGGAAATTGTATTGAATTGTTTACACTCTTTTCCGGATCACCCTGGCCGGGTTGCCGACAGCGATGGAATACGGTTCGAGATCACCGGTTACGACGCTTCCCGCGCCGACCACACAGCCGTCGCCGACTGTAACGCCGGCCAGGATGACGACACCGGCACCG
>DATMLR010000439.1:0-7339 GCA_035570015.1 Puia sp. | reverse complement strand
GATACCCCAAACCCGCACCCCACGCAAATTCCGAACTGTTGGTGAAATTCTTGACTGTCTCATTCTGATACTTACCTCCGCTCACATTGAAGTTCACCTCCGGCCCCGTCTCCAGGTAGAACCCACCGGTGAACCGAACCTTTGCCATCACCGGTATCGAAATGTAAGAGAGGTTCAACTGATTGTTGATGTAGACGTTTTGATTGTTCTCGGATGTGGTCGTTTTAATCTGGGCACCCGCGGTTGTATAAAGGACCTCCGGCGCGATGGCGAAATGATTCCCCAACCAGAAGTTCGTAAACACCCCGAGATTCCAGCCTGCTTCCATCGAATACTCATTGTAAACGGGGTTCGACGAGTTCCCGGTAAACGTGGTCAGATTACCACCCCCTTTAATCCCCAATTGAAACGATTGGGCGCACACGGGTCCACCGGCCGCCAGCACGGCTAAAGCCATAATACACAATGCCTTTTTCATAATGGTAGTTTTTGGGACATGTCTTCAAATCCCATGCCCGGCAGAGCTTCGGTCCGAGCCACCGGCTCGGCCCTCGCTCGTACCCTTCGCATTCGCTCGGGTATCCTTCCTCCTTCCCCCCGCCTTAACCACGGCCCCTGTGCCATATCGCCCCTTCACCTCATCGATCGCCTTATACAACTGCGTCTTCTTCCCTGTATCCTCAAAAAGATTCGTTTGTATCGCCTCAGAAGTCAACTCACTCAACCTCACCCCCATCAACCGGATCGGCTGGCCGCGGCGCCACAACTGATGAAACAACTCCTTCGCCTTCGCGATCAACTCATCATCATAGAAAGTGTATGGGATCGTCATCTGCCGCGACGTCGTCTCGAAATCCGGATAGCGGATCTTCACCGCCACACAACCCGCTGTCTTGTTATCCTGCCGCAGTTCATACGCCACCCGCTCGGTCATCCGCACCAGCTCCGCCATCAGGAACTCCAAATCCGTCTTGTTCTCCTCAAAAGTATTCTCCGTCGAGATCGACTTCGCCTCATGATAAGGTATGACCTCCGCCTCATGAATCCCCCTCGCCTTGCTCCACAGCTCCGCTCCATACTTCCCAAAACGCCGTTCCAACACATCCACCGGTTGCTCACTCAAATCCCGGATCGTCACAATCCCCATCTCCTGCATCGCCTGATAGGTATGTTCTCCCACGCCAGGTATTTTGTTGACCTTCAACGGGGCAAGGAACTCCTGCTCCATCCCCGGCAATACCTGAATATAACCATTTGGCTTAGCCTCCTGCGTCGCGATCTTCGACACCATCTTATTTGAAGCCAACGCAAATGAAATAGGAAGCCGGGTCGCGGAAATGATTTCCTCCCTAAGCGAGATCGTCCATTCATACGGGTTGAAGAAACGGTCCATCCCCGTAAGATCCAGATAGAACTCATCGATCGACGCCTTCTCGAACAAAGGCGCCTTCGCCGCAATGATCTCCGTCACCCACCGCGAATACCGACTGTACTCGCCGCGTGTACTCCCCACCACCACCGCCTGCGGACAAAGCCGCATCGCCGTCTTCATCGGCATCGCAGAATGTATTCCAAACTTGCGCGCCTCATAACTGCACGCCGCTACGACGCCCCGTTCGCGGCCTCCCACAAGCACGGGCTTGCCCTTCAACGACGGATCGTTAAGACATTCGACAGAAACAAAAAAGCTGTCAAGATCGAAATGGGCAATATAACGCACACCACAAAGATACGCAACCATACCACTAGGGCTCGTTGAAACCATACCACTAGAACTCAATGATTTAAGACCCGCCTCCATCGTCACACAAAAACGCGCTCATTTTTATCGAAAAAAAAAACCCGAAAATATTTGCAATTTCCAAAATCTATTCTACATTTGTAGAGCAAACAAACGAAACGTAGAACAATGAGCCTCTCCAAAGCAGAAGAACAGTTGATGGAAATCCTCTGGCGTCAGGAAAAAGCCTTTCTAAAAGACCTCATAGACGCCTTTCCGGATCCTAAACCCGCCACTACCACGGTAGCCACCTTATTGAAACGAATGGCCGACAAAGGCTATGTCGCCCACAAAGTCTACGGCAACTCCCGCGAATATTACCCGCTGGTCGCCAAAGCCGACTATTTCTCACAACATGTCAACAGCATGATCAAAAATAATTTTGGCAACTCCGCACTGCAATTCGCCTCATTTTTTACAAAAGCCACGAATCTCAGTACAAAAGAGCTCGAAGCGCTGAAAAAAATCATCGACCAGGAACTCAAAAGCAAGAAAAAATGATTACCTACCTTATCAAGTCAGGCGGCTGTCTGCTCGCGCTCCTGACCGTATATCATCTGCTTCTGGAAAAAGAGAAATTGCTCCGGTTTAACCGGGCATGGCTTCTCTTCAGTCTCTTGTTGTCCTTTGCTATCCCCTTCCTTCTGCTGCCCCTGGATCTGTTCACGACATCTAAGATCCCGGGTCTCCTGCACTTCGCAATCCCAACAGCCGTCCAAAGCACCGGTATAGCGCCCGTCGTCAATAATAATACCCATGCAACCCGGATATATGATAACTGGATTGTCATTTTATATTGTATTGTTTCTGCCTTTCTACTCCTGCGCTTTTTTCGCAACCTTTATCTGGTGCAGCATCGCATCTCCAGCCATCCCCAGGTCCGGCTGGAAGGAACCCGACTGATTCTGCTGCCTGAAAATTATATTCCCCACACCTTCGGCAACGCCATCTTTATCAATGAAAAAGTCTACCGCGAAGGGACCTTCGATAAAGAAATCCTGGCCCACGAACTCGCACATGTCCGGCAACGACATACGGTGGATATTCTTTTGCTGGAAGGATTGCGTATCCTTTTTTGGTTTAATCCGCTGCTGATTTTGTATAAAAGAGCTATACAGCTTAACCATGAGTTTCTCGCCGATGAAGCAGTCATTAAAACCTATAACAACCCACGACAATACCAACAACTGCTACTTCAATTTGTTTCCCTCGCCAATCCTTCTACATTGAGCAGCCCGCTAAATTATAATCTCACCAAAAAACGATTGATCATGATTACTCAAAACACCCCAAAAAATGGCTGGGTGAAGAAATTGGTCACCATTCCTTTGTTAGCCGGAGCTATCATCACCTTCAGTACTTCCACGCATGCCCAACCAACCGACAGTCCCTCTTATCCCGGCCGGATGGTAACGGGGACCGAAAAACTGGGCGCCAACCCCTATGTCCTCATCGACAATAAACCTTACTCTTCCGACATCCTCACCCGGATCAGCCCCAAATGTATCGCTGCGACATCCATCACCAGCGATAGAAAAATAGCCGAAAAGAAATACGGCCCTATCGCGGCAGATGGCGCGGTCATCATAACCCTTTTTAAACAAGGGCTCACTTACTCCACGGCTACGGACAGAGAAAACCTTGCACTGGAACGATCGGCGAAAAATGGATTCTATTACCGGTTGAGACTTAGACATGAAGACGGCACGCCCTACGACAAGCTCGTGGTGAATTATGCATCCGGGCAGGCGACCAGCGATCAAAAGACCGACTGCAAAGTTGCCTTCATCGTTGACGACAAATTATATACCGAAGGCCAGTTGGACGAATTGCAAGCGCGACTTAAGGCCACGAAGATCGTTCACTCCGGCGTGGGAGAAGCTCCCAAAAATATCCCCGGTGTGGACCTTTCCGGCTATGACGTCACCTTCTATTTCTATTCGAAGCCGGTGACGCTGCACTAAACCCGTTTCGCGCTAGCCTTTTTCGCCGCCAGCATAAACCCCGCAATCATCAACCAGATAAATCCCGGAAACCGCGTCAGCGGGATCAACGCCGTCATCGCGGGCGAAAGCAGCGCTAACGTGCTCGCCTCCCCGATTACGCCCAGAACGATCCCGAACACCATCATCCATCGCGGCAGCAGCCGCATAAAACCCGCCGGCACCGCAATCCCCGCGATCAGCAGCCCCATCGGCACCGAATAGCCGACACCGCCGAGCGCAAAACCCAGATAGTACAGAGCCCGCAAGGCTCCGTCGTCAGCCGCCACCCCGGGAAACACCATCGTCCAGGCGATCATGCATCCGACCACCATGTTTACAGTCGTCAGCAGGCCGCCCAGAAGCGCGATCGAAGGACCAACCGCCTTCACGCCCAACCACCTGAGCCGGGTCCAAACCGTCACCGTAAATATCCCCAACGGAATGGCGGACATAAATTGAAAGAACATACACATCAACGCATCATGCGGATGCTCCCGGAAATAAGCAGTGACAACTGCCGGCGGATCATAGGGGTTGGGATAATGCGGCGCGCCCGGTGTAAACGTAATCACATACGTAAGCCCGAAAATAAATAAGGCGGCGAAGATCACCGCGAGGATGCCCAAATGCGGGCCCCTGAACCGAATCGATTGAATGTTTTCCATAATTCTCCCTCCTCTTACAAATGAAGATATTTTTTGATGTCCTCCACATACTGCTCAAAAGCCTTCCTCCCCTTGGTCGTCAGCTTCACAATCGTATGCGGATAGCTTCCCTTGAACGTCTTGATCACCTCAACATATTCCTCCGTCGCTAGCCGCTTCAGCTGATGACTCATATTACCCTGCGTCGCACCCGTGACCTCCATCAGATAATTGAAATCAGCCTGCTTCAACTTCACCAGCGCCGAAACGATCGCCAGTCGCACCGGCGTGCTCAACACCGGATCCAATTCGTTATACATCTCCTGGTTACTCATGTGCTGATTTCAATAGATAGCCCGGAACCAGATATCCGCCTACCATCGCCAGCCCCGTCAGCAGCGGCAAATAGCCATCCGGCAGATACACCCCCACCACCGCTGCCAAAAAAAAGAGCACTCCGCCCCAGACCAGCGGCCTGAACTTCATCGCCAGTCCCGACACCATCGTCCCGATAGCCGCAACGATCAGCGTATAGAGAAAAGGTGGCCATCCCCGGCTGACGGAAATATAAACCACCAAAACAAAACTCAGACCCACCACCATCCACAACCGGTTCATAAAATATCCCAGATACGTCTCCGTCGGCGACGCCGCCCTCAACTGCCGGTACCATACGAGCGTAGTAACAATCCCTGCCGTTGCCAGCACCGGGAACGGCAAAAAGAAAAACCGGGTCTCCGTGTACTGCCGCAGGAGGAAGAAACCCAGGCTCGCCGCCGCGATCAACCAACCCCACAAAAGGAAAAACCTGCTGTTCTCCCTGAAATTCTCCTTCGTCTTCCGAATGGCTTCGGCAATCAGCGCCAGACTTTCCTGCGGTAACAAGGTTCTTTCTTCAGGTATCATGATAACAAATTTACATCACAAACGTAATCTAGTTTGCGGTACAAACCAAATTTATTTCCCCGCCCCTTTATTATCTTTGAATACGACCATTTCCATGCAACATTCCGTCACGTTCAGCCTGCTCCTCGCCGGGATCCTGACCCAGGGACTCACCGCCAGCAGTCAACGCCCTACCTATGGCGTCTACTTTACCGCCGGTACGATCAAATGTACCCCTGCCCACGGCCCATCGAGACTCCTCCTCCTCCACGACTGGTTGCGCGAAGGCGACAGAATATCCCTGGTCGACAACATCGCCGAAATCACACTCATCGACCACGACACCAGTTATGTCCGGCTCCGCGGCAAAGGCACCTATACAATGGAGGAGATCGGTAAAATGCAGCATACCCGCGTCCTGGATTCGATTCTTATCCAGTATCTCTCGCTATCGTGGGCCGAAGTCATCCAATCGGCCCCTCCCAACCGCGCCGCCGGCACCCCACGGCACAGCCCCGCCAATGCCGGTACCCCCGCCCACCCCACCCCCACAAACACCGCCGCCTTCACCCACCCCATCCCCACAAACACCGCCACCTTCACCCGCACCACCATCCTCGCACCACGCCCAGGCTACACCACCTCGATGGACAGCCTCATCTTCCGCTGGCGCAACGTCTACTGGGCCCGCAAATACTTCCTCCGCCTGCGCGGCCCCGACGGCCGGCTCTGCTACGACAACGTCATCGTCGATACCCAGGCCGTCGTCCATTTTCCCGGCCGCATGACCCCGGGGAACAGCTATACCTGGACGTTGGATATCGTCGGTGAATCCGGCCGGCTCCAGTTCGCCGACTCCAATCATATCGTGTTGGTAAATGACTCCGCCATCCTCCCCCAATTGCCGCCGATCACCCCCGACTCCATCGGCGGGTTCGCCAGCCTCCTGCAGCGAATAGAACAATATGAGAACGCCGGCTGTATAAAAGAAGCTGAGAACCTCTTCGAGCAACTGACCACCGACTTCCCCCAGGACCCCGCCCTCGACAAATTGTATTTTGATTTCCGCCGAAGAAATTATTTCTAAGGGTCACCCCCCTCAACCCGCACTCGCCAAACCAAGCCGCCCCTATAACCTCACCGCCATCTGTGGTACCTCCCCGGCCCAAAACGCCATCCGCTGGAACGGATCGCCCAGATCCATCCGGAACCGAACCCAAACCCCGTTCTCCAACACCGCGCAATATTTGTCCCCGGTGATATCATCCGGGAACTGCCACAGAATATGATCCGCGTTATCGTTGGAAAAACCCTCCAGATCATTCTGCAACAGCCCACCCGTCCGCCCCCAGATCGCGGTTTTCAGCGTGCTTACGATCTCAAAATTATCCACCAGCAAAGCCGCGTCCAGCACGCGGAAAGCGTATACTACCGTGATTCGCCCGAAATACTTGTCCAGCCACTGCACCGCCGACAGCGGCTGATGCGCGCGGATGATCTCCCTGAACTCATCCAGTTCCTGCTGCGCCAGCTTTCCCGGTAACACGCGATTCCGTTCGATTTCCGCTAATTTGGCCCCGTGCTCAGCCCTTACTTCCAACATCGACCATTTCCGGGGCTCACAGGACTCTCCTAATTGTAAATCTGCTTTCAGCCCGGCGGTCTTCAGCGCCGCCGAGAGCTCGTCCAGGTGGATGTCGATATCTTGCAGGCCTAGTACCCGTATATAATACCCCATGTAATAAAGGTACTGAAAATCAGGAATCGATCAACCCGCCCGGTCACCCATCCGCAACCGCGCCACCTGCTTCAGCGAAGCCCCGATCCCTTTTATAAAGAGGTAATTTGTCGCCCCGCCGATCGCCGCACCCAATATCGGCACCACCCGAGCCGCCGTCCGCTCGCTCATCCGCACCAGCAGCCGCTCCGCGATCCGGACCAAAACCGACTTCGTGATCATCACACCCGCTTCCACGCCGATAGAGATCGCCACGATCGCCATGAAATCTTCAAAGCTCACTTCGTAATCACCGGTCCTCGCATAG
>DATMLR010000438.1:0-6045 GCA_035570015.1 Puia sp. | reverse complement strand
CAGATGCCGATCTGGGGGTTGTCTTCCAGGAGGTTGATCAGGGGTTCAATAAATCCGGGAGTGACTTCGATATCCGAATTGACAATAAGGTAATAATCGGCTTTGATCTGATTGAGCCCAAAATTATACCCGCCGGCGAACCCTTTGTTATCGCTCATGGGGAGAGTGTGGACCATGGGAAAACGGGTGCGAAGCATTTCCAGCGAGCCGTCATTGGAATTATTGTCGATTACGTATATTTTTTTGTTACCATATGATGTTGCAAGCAAGAAGGGGAGGAATCTTTCCAGATAGAAAGCGGTATTCCAGTTGAGGATGACGAGTGCGACGGAGGGGGTATTCATGTCAGGGAGGACGAATGTTTGGTGGCCATGAGCCTGGAGACGTATTTCCCGATCAGATCGAATTCCAGGTTGACGGTGGATCCGGGGACAATGGTTTGGATATTGGTATGTTGGAAAGTATAGGGGATGATGGCGACGTCAAAGCGGTCTTTTTTGACGTTAAAGATGGTAAGGCTGGTGCCGTTGAGGGAGATGGAGCCTTTTTCGATCACGAGGTGGCTGAATTTCCGGGGGAATTCGAACCGGAAGAGCCAGCTGCCGTCGTGTTCTTTCACGTGGGTGCAAGAGGCGGTTGAGTCGACGTGACCCTGGACGATATGGCCGTCGAGGCGGCCGTTGAGGGGCATGCACCGTTCGAGGTTGACGAGCGTGCCTTTTTGCCAGGAATCGAGGTTGCTTTTTCGGAGGGTTTCATCGATGGCGGTCACGCGGTGTGCGTCTTCCCTGATTTCTTCCACGGTCAGGCAAACGCCGTTATGGGAGATGCTTTGATCGATCTTAAGTTCGGGGGAGAGGGGGGATTGGATCCAGAAGGTTTTATTGGTTCCTTTGGTCTCCGAGGTTTGGACCTTTCCGAGTGCTTCGATGATACCGGTGAACATGGGTCGAAATTCGTAAAAAATGGGGAGAGTTTGGGCTTTTGCAGAAAATATCGTACTTTTGCCTTCCGTAAATTTAATTAAACATGCTCATTATCGATTCCAAAGATTGCGAGAACATAGACAAGGCGCTCAAGAAGTACAAGAAGAAGTTTGAAAAGGCGAAGGTGCTTGTACAATTGAGGGAGCGTCAGTCTTTCACCAAGCCTTCTGTCAGACGCAGGGGTGAAGTGCTGAAGGCGGTGTACAAGCAGCAGGTTGCCAGTGGCAAATTCGAACAATAGGATTATAACTAGTTGTAATATAGTTGTTAAGATTGTTAGGTCGCCGATGTGGCGGCCTTTTTTATTGGTCGGGGCTTGCGGAGCCACGACTGATGTGTAATTTGGGGTAGAAAATGTCCGTGACTTGGAGGAAGCGATAAAGGCCTTTATTGACCACCTGAAATTCGAGAAGCGCTATTCGGTGCACACGATCCGTTCGTACCAGGACGATCTGGAGAGTTTTTCAACTTTTATCCAAAAAGAATTTGACGGAATGGCCATAAGGGAGATATCCCCGGCCATTGTCAGGAGTTGGCTGGCGGCTCTGAAGGATGGGGGACTTAGTTCCAGGTCAATCAACCGGAAGATCTCGACATTGAAGTCCTGGTATAAGTTTTTGATCCGGGTTGGGGAGGCGGATCAGAGTCCGATGGGGGCGATCCTTTCGCCGAAGGCCGGCAAGCGGTTACCGGTCTATGTAGAGCAGCGGGATATCGCGGCGCTTTTTGACGGGGTTCGGTTGCCGGATGGCTGGGAGGGGAGGACGGTCAGGCTGTTGCTGATGATCCTGTATTATACAGGGATCCGGCGAAGTGAGCTGGTGGGGCTGCGGGAGGGCCAGGTAGATTTCGGCAATTGGGTGATCAGGGTGTTAGGGAAGGGGAATAAGGAGCGGGCGATCCCGGTGAATAAGGAATTGATCGAATTGATCAGCGAGTATCGGGACAGGAAGCGGGCGGAGCTGGAGGCGCCGGATAAGGAGTACCTGCTGGTGAACCGGAAGGGGCGGAAACTGTATCCAAAATATGTGCATCGGGCGGTGCATGATTACCTTGCGCAGATCACGACCATCGATCAGAAGAGCCCGCATGTGCTGAGGCATACGTTTGCTACGCATTTGATGAATCAAGGTGCGGAGTTGAATTCGGTGAAGGAGCTGCTTGGGCATGCCAGCCTGGCAGCGACGCAGGTCTACACGCACAACAGCATTGAAAAATTGAAGGAAATCTATAATAAAGCGCATCCGAAGGCTTGAAATTCGTCAAGACAAATTTTGTCTTTAAGCGCTGCATTTAACGCAATTTTATTTGGAAAAAATCGTCTTAAGGATTAACTTGAGTGTCCAGCCTTATCCCGTGCAGCATTGCAAAACAAAAGTTCTTTCATTTATTGTTCACTGATAAAAAATGGGATTACTATGAACGTAAATATTCAAACTGTGCACTTTGATGCAGACGGTAAACTGGTTAATTACGTAAACAAAAAAATGAGCAAACTAAACACATTCCATGACAGAATTATCAAAGTAGATGTTTTCCTGAAGCTGGACAATGTCGTTCATAACATTAAAGACAAGATCGCGGAGATCAGAGTTCATGTCCCCAAGCACCATTTCTTCGTAAAGTGTTCCTCCAAATCGTTCGAAGAATCTTTTGACAGCGCGTTCGAGTCGCTGGTCAATCAGGTAAAAAGACAAAAAGAGAAGCAGGTGGCCTAAATGGCTCGCCACACAAATTTTTAACATCAGGGGTGTTCCGAAAGTACCGGGACGCCCCTTTTTTGTTTTTGGGCCGATTAGGAAGGATACTGAGGACCCGTGACAATGGCGCGCCGGTGCCGCCCCGGGGTCTGTGCTGCCGGTGACCCTTCGCGCCGGCCAAAGGGAGTTCGCAAAATGCGAACTTTCGCCGCGGTTTAAGCGAGGGTGGATTCAGAAAATTCAGGCCTGGCGCGAGCTTTGGTTGCCCGGAAAGGCCCTGGAAGGAGTAAAAGTTCGCATTTTGCGAACTTTTGATCTGGCCGAAATAGTCCGGAGGAGCGGGCACCGAAAATTTTGGGGTTTAAAATTTTTGAATTTGACATTTTAACCTACCTTTGCCTTCCCAAAAAAAGCAGTGGATCAGTGTGCTATGGGGTGAGTTGATGAGTGGGTTATAGGGTGAGCGTGGGTTGAGTTACAAGCCAGAGTAGCTCAGTTGGTAGAGCAGCTGATTTGTAATCAGCTGGTCGGGGGTTCGAGTCCCTTCTCTGGCTCAGTAGGGGGGATATTCCCCGGGTATATGGGCAAGTAGCCAAGTGGCCAACGGCAACAGACTGTAAATCTGTCCTCTTACGAGTTCGGTGGTTCGAATCCATCCTTGCCCACGAGTCTGAAGTCCCGCATTTTCGGCTTGCGCCGAAGCGGGGTGTTTGATTTGGTTGAGGCTCCCGGCGCAAAAGCGGACGCCGGGCGCCGGGTTGAAAAGCGGAAGTAGCTCAGTTGGTAGAGCGACAGCCTTCCAAGCTGTAGGTCGCGGGTTCGAACCTCGTCTTCCGCTCCGTGAAGTGTACGGTAAGTCCCTGGACTTGACCAGCCGTTGTAGCTCAGGGGTAGAGCACTTCCTTGGTAAGGAAGAGGTCGAGAGTTCAATTCTCTTCAACGGCTCAATAGTTAAAATTTAAAACAGTAGTTAATATTTAAAAAAGATAAAAATGTCAAAAGAGACCTTTAAGAGGGACAAACCCCACGTTAACGTTGGGACGATTGGTCACGTAGACCATGGTAAGACCACTTTGACTGCTGCCATTACTACCATCTTGTCTTCAAGAGGGTTGGCGACAGCAAAAAAATATGACGAGATTGACGCGGCTCCGGAAGAAAAGGAAAGGGGTATTACCATCAATACAGCACACGTTGAGTATGCGACGGCTAACCGTCACTATGCGCACGTGGACTGCCCTGGTCACGCTGACTATGTCAAAAATATGATCACCGGTGCTGCCCAGATGGATGGTGCTATCCTGGTGGTTGCGGCTACGGATGGTCCGATGCCGCAGACGAAGGAGCATATCCTGCTTGCCCGTCAGGTAGGTGTTCCGCGGATCGTCGTATTTATGAATAAGGTTGACCTGGTGGATGATCCTGAGCTGCTGGAGCTGGTTGAGATGGAAATCCGCGAGCTGCTGACCTCCTACGGTTTTGACGGCGACAATACGCCGATCATCCAGGGTTCGGCCACGGGTGCGTTGGCTGGTGAAGCCAAGTGGGTCAAGGCGATCGACGATCTGATGGCTGCCGTTGACAGCTATATTCCGCTGCCTCCCCGACCTGTCGACCAGCCGTTCCTGATGTCTGTGGAAGACGTCTTTTCGATCACCGGACGTGGCACGGTTGCCACGGGTCGTATCGAAAGAGGCCGGATCACGGTGGGTGAAGCTATCGAAATCGTTGGTCTTCAGGATGCTCCGCTGGCTTCCACGGTTACCGGTGTCGAAATGTTCCGGAAGCTGTTGGATCAGGGTGAAGCTGGGGACAATGCCGGTCTGCTGCTGCGCGGTATTGAAAAGAACCAGGTCCGCCGCGGGATGGTGCTTTGCAAGCCCGGTTCGATCACTCCGCACACCGAGTTCAAGGGTGAGGTGTATGTATTAAGCAAGGAGGAGGGTGGCCGTCACACGCCTTTCTTTAACAAATATCGTCCTCAGTTCTACTTCCGTACTACGGACGTAACGGGTGAGGTGACCCTGCCGGCAGGGACAGAGATGGTAATGCCTGGTGATAATACGTCGCTTTCGGTACATCTTATCCAGCCCATCGCCATGGAGAAGGGTCTTAAGTTCGCTATCCGTGAGGGTGGTCGTACGGTAGGCGCCGGTCAGGTGACGGATATTGTCAAGTAAGTCGTTTTTTTATATCTTTGTAGTACTAAGAGCTGTTCCGAGAATGATCGGGATAGCTCTTAGCTTTCGCAGACGGGTATAGTATAACGGTAGTACAGAGGTCTCCAAAACCTTCAGTCTGGGTTCGAATCCTAGTACCCGTGCAATAAGTATAGTATGAACAAAATCTCGTTGTTTTTCCGTGACTCGTACCGGGAATTACTGGAAAAGGTAAGTTGGCCGAGTTGGTCGGAGCTGCAGCAGTCGACGGTGATCGTGCTGGCTGCCACGCTGGTCATCACGCTGGTGGTATGGCTTATGGACGTAATCGCCAGTTCTGCCCTGCATGCGATCTATAGCTTTTTCGGCTGATAAACGTGTATTTGTATTGTTGTCAAAATCCTTTTTATGACGGAGACAGTGAATCAACAAGAAGTCAAGACCCAGCCGGAAGTTAAGCCGGCGCCGGAAACGAAATGGTATGTCCTTCGGGTCGTGAGTGGGAAGGAACGTAAAGTAAAAGAGTACCTGGATAAGGAAATTTCCCGCGGCGGCTGGGGGGAAATTGTGAAGCAGGTCTTTCTGCCGGTGGAGAAGGTCTATAAGGTGCAGAACGGGAAGAAAGTGATGCGGGAGCGCAACTACTATCCGGGCTATGTGATGGTGGAGGTTACGGATGGGAAGTTAGGGGATGATCTTCGTGAGGTGATCAAGAATACCAACAGCGTTATTCATTTCCTCGGGAAGGAGAACCCGATCGCGCTGCGGAAGGCGGAGGTGAACAAGATGCTGGGCAAGATGGATGAGATGGCGGAGTCGGGCAGTATGAGCATGAGCGAGCCGTTCATTATCGGTGAAACAATCAAGATCATCGAAGGGCCGTTCAACGATTTCAACGGGATCATCGAGGAGGTGAATGATGAGAAGAAGAAGTTGAAGGTGACGGTGAAAATCTTCGGTCGTTCGACACCGGTAGAGCTGAATTACATGCAGGTAGAGAAGATCTCTTAGAATGCGCCGCCCCGCAGCATAAGATTGACCGCGGCAGCGCAGTGATCATATCAAAAAAGATAGGCCATCGGATGATGGCCTATTTTCATTTGTTGCGCCTATTGTTCAATTAATGGCCATTGTCATTGTCATGATCGAAATGAGGGGTCGGGTCGCCAAAGGAAGTTGATATTGGTTCCGGTGTTGAAG
>DATMLR010000437.1:0-11186 GCA_035570015.1 Puia sp. | reverse complement strand
CGAAAGGTCATTGCACAGATCCAGGACGATGCCGCAAAGACCCGGTTGAAGATTCCCGTGATCTACGGCCTGGACGGCATTCACGGCCAAACCTACACGCTGAACTCCACCCTCTTCCCCCAGAATATCGCAATGGCCGCCACCCGTGATCCCGAGCTCGCCGCCGCGATCGCCAAAGTCACCGCCAAAGAACTCCGGGCATCCGGCGTGCGCTGGAACTTCGCCCCCGTGCTGGACTGCGGCCGTCAGCCGCTCTGGTCGCGTTTCCCCGAAACCTACGGCGAGGACGTCTATATCGGCACGACGATGGGGTCCACCGTCATCAAAGCCTTCGAAGAGGACGGGCTGAAGTCGCCTACCGCCGTCGCCAGCTGCATGAAGCACTACATTGCCTATTCCGCGTCCCGCACTGGTAAAGACCGCACTCCGGTCTATCTGCCGGAGATTGAGATGCGCGAATACTATTTGCCCCAATTCCGTGCGGCTGTGAAAGCCGGCGCCTCCACCCTCATGGTCAACTCTGCCGAGATCAATGGCACTCCCGTCCACGCGAGCAAATACCTGCTGACCGACGTGCTGCGAAAAGAGCTGGGTTTCAAAGGCCTGATCGTTACCGACTGGGAAGACATTATCCGCCTCCATACGCGCCATGCCGTAGCCGCCACTCCCCGTGCCGCCGTCGCAATGGCCATCAATGCCGGCATTGACATGAGCATGGTCCCGAATGATTTCTCCTTTTTCGATCTCCTGAAAGAAGCCGTTCAAAAAGGTGAAGTCCCCATGAGCCGTATTGATGATGCCGTCAGCCGCATCCTCACGCTAAAAGAAAAAGTGGGATTGTTCGATAACCCCTATCCCGAAGACGCTGCAGCCGCCAACTTCGGCCGCCCCGAATACCAAACCCTGGCATTGCAAGCCGCGCATGAGGCCATCACCCTGCTAAAGAACGACGCGAATACGCTTCCGCTTCCTCATAGTGCAAAGATCCTGGTCGCAGGCCCCGCCGCTCGCAGTATTACCGCCCTCAACGGCTGCTGGAGCTATACCTGGCAGGGTAACGATGAACGCTGGTATCCCGCCGGCTCCAAAACGATCGTCGACGCAATGGCCGACAAATTCGGCACGGACAACGTCACAACATCTGCCGTCAAAGGATTCAATAGCCCCGCCAACTACGATACCGCTGCATTGAAGACCGCCGCCGCCGGAGCGGACGTGATCGTCCTTTGCCTCGGCGAGAACGCCTATGCCGAAAGCCCCGGTAATATCCGGGACCTCGTACTGCCCGAAGACCAGCTCGCCCTGGCCCGCACGGCAGCCGCAACCGGCAAACCCGTCATCCTCGTCCTGACGGAAGGAAGGCCCCGTTTCATCACTTCCATCGCCCCGTTTATGAAAGGGATCGTAATGGCCTACTGGAGTGGCCGCAAAACGGCAGAAGCCATCAGCAACGTTCTCGCCGGTGACTATAACCCCGACGGCCGGCTCCCCTTCAGCTATCCGAAAAGCATGGGCGAAATAGTGCTCTATGACCGCAAACCGACGGAGGACGTGCGTGAAGTATTCAACGACGACCGCGGAGCGGGATATGACCCGCTCTTCCCCTTCGGCTGGGGCTTGAGCTATACGCAGTTTGAATACAGCGACCTGCACCTCAGCAACGACAAGCTGACCGCTGCCGGCAAACTCACGGCCAGCATCACTGTAAAAAACGCCGGGAGCCGCGACGGCAAACACACCGTGGAGCTATATACGCACGAACATTACTCCAGCATCACCCCAAACATGAAGCGGCTGCGGGCGTTCAAAAAGATCACACTTAAGGCCGGAGAGTCGCAGACGGTGACCTTCACGCTGGACAAGAACGACCTGGCTTTTGTCAACGCTGATTTACACACCGTGACGGAGCCCGGCGATTTCGACGTGATGATCGGGGATAAGAAAGCTACGTTCAGTTATCAATAACCCCACTTCTTCATCGTCTCCAGATCTGTCTTGCAGCAATCGAGGGGGTCCTTGCCCTGATAGGATTCCTGCTCGATGATATAATATCTGGTGCCGCCTTTTTTGCCGAGGTCGCAAATCTCTTTGGTGCCGACGATTCCGTCACCGAGTGTCGTACTTTCATATTTCTCATCTCCGGAAGCAGCCTTGATCTCATCCTTGACATGAAAGAGTTCATACCGTCCGGGATATTCTTTAACGATGCCGGCAGCGACCGCGCCGCCGTTGTACAGATTCCCCATGTCCAGCTGCTGGGCGACAAGCTTTGGATCGGTATGCTGCATAATGACATCATAGACCTTATGGTCTTCGAGCACCGTGTTGAATTCGAAAGCGTGGTTGTGGTAGCCGAACTTCATCCCGTGCTGCTTGCAAAGCTCGCCGTTCTTGTTGAAGATCTCCAGCGTGCCGAGCAACTTGTCATACGTCTGATACATACTTGGTTCCATCGAAGGGCTGATCACATAATGTTGTCCGCAGATCGCAGCGTCTTCGACCGTTTGTTTCCAGGAATCGCTAAAATCCTTCTTTGCCTCATCCCAACCAGCGGGTCCAAATCCCGTATGGCCGCTGTGCATCTTGAGCCCCAGACTGTCCAACAACGCCTTGAAGTCCTTTGGTGCGTAGCCATAGAACTTCCCGCCGACATAGTTGGCATGCTCGACATAGACATATCCCATGTCAGCTAATTTCTTCAACGTTCCGGAAGGGTCCTTGCTCATATACTCCCGGACCGAATACAATTGGACGCCGATTACTCCTTTTTTCCTCATTGCGGCCCAGGTCTCGCCGGGCAAAAAGCTGGCAGCGGTAAGCGCCAGCGCGGAATTTTTCAGAAATGTTCTGCGGGAATGGCTCATGATCGTCAGATTTTTGATGGCTCTCAATGTAAATTTTTTTGCCGCGGGAGCCAAAAATATTTTCCGATCTTGCGTGCACGCTACCATGAATGCATCAGCTAAAAAAACCGTTTGGGAAAATATCTTCCGGCTTATCGTCCCCTACCGGAGGAAATTTCTGTGGGTGGTGACCCTCGGGCTGCTTAGCACCGGCGCGAGCCTCGTCGAACCCCTGATCTACCGCACGGCCATCAATGACGTCGCAGGTATTTTCGTCCGGCAGGCCAGGCTCAACGCTCAGAAGGACCTGGGCGTCGATCCGGGCGAAGCCGACAGCATCCAATCGATGATCCGGTCGGAAGTCCCGGACACCGCCGCCGCTGTCCAACCACCCGCTAAACAACCCGAACCTCATGCCCTTGGCCACGTCGCGGCCCGCTCTCCCCGGCAGGCCCTCGATACCCTGCTATGGGCCGTCATCTGGCTTTTTGTCATCAACCTAATCGCCACCCTCCTCTGGCGCCTCGCCGAAAACACAAATACCCGGCTTTCCTGCCTGATCGAACAGCGGTTCATCCAAAATACATTCGCCCACGTCCTACGGCTTCCCCTTTCGTTCTTTAGTCGCCGGCCCAGCGCAGCTATTGCCAAACAGATCGACCAGTCGGAAGAGGTGACCGGTGTCGTCAACGGCTTCTCACAACAGATCCTCCCCGAACTCATCAGCCTGATCGGGATCCTGGCCATTATGTTTTGGCAAAATGTTGCCCTGACAATGGTGGCTCTTATCGCGATCCCCGCCTACGTGCTGATCGCCTGGCATTCGGCAAAGAAGCTGGAATCGGGTCTCGCCGATTATTATTCCCGCTGGGAAGAAGTCTCCTCCAGGATCCAGGACGGCCTCACCGGTATCAAGACCGTGAAGCTCTCCGGTTCGGAAGACCGTGAGATCGATCGGCTGCAAGCCGCCGCCGGCACCGCATACGAGGACTATATCAAGCGGGCGCAGCTCTCCAATAAATATGTGTTTTGGGAAACGATGCTTTCACACCTTTCCACAGCACTGGTATTCGGCTACGGCGGCTACCTGACGCTGGAGAACAGACTGACTCCCGGTGACGTCGTGATGTTCGTGGCCTATCTTGACCGGCTGTATGGCCCCATCGACGCCCTGGCCAGCCTTTGGGTGGAATTGCAGCAAAACGTCGCTTCTATCGCCCGCGCGTTCCGGCTACTGGACAACGGCGAAGAAGAAAAAGAAGGTCACAATCTGAAGCTCACCCAAGGCAGGATCGAATTCCACGACGTCCGCTTCAGCTATGGCGGTGAGCGCGAGGTGTTGAAAGGTGTTTCCTTTACGCTGTACCCCGGCCGCATCACCGCCCTCGTGGGTGCCTCGGGCGCCGGCAAGACTACCACGGTGGACTTGTTGATGAAACTCTACGAACCCACTGCCGGCGCGATCCTCATCGACGGTCAGGACCTTCGCACCCTCTATCCGTCCTCCGTACGGTCCCAGATCGGCGTGGTATCGACCGATGGCGCCGTCTTCCGGGGAACGCTGGCCGATAACATCCGCTACAAGAATCCCGGCGCCACCGACGACGAAGTATGGGAAGCGGCTTTGGCAGCGGGTCTGCATTCCACACTTGACCGCCTTCCGCAAGGCCTCGCGACCCTCGTTGGAGAGAGCGGCATCGGACTTTCAGTCGGCGAACGCCAGCGTATCCAGATCGCGCGCATGCTTGCCGCCCATACCCGGATCGTCGTGCTGGACGAAGCCACCGCCAACCTGGACTATGCAACCGAAGAAGAAATTCGGCGAACGATCGATAAGATCCGTCATAAGGCCACCGTTATCATCATCGCTCATCGCTATTCGATGGTCAGGGACGCCGACCATGTCATCGTTCTGCTGGAGGGCCGGGTCGCAGAAGCCGGGCCGCCCCCGGCCTTGCTGGCTGCGGACGGTTGGTTTGCGCGCTTTGCGGCAGCCGCCGAACAGGCTGAGCCCGCAACGGAGGCGGAAGAAGACGACCCCGAAGAGGAAGAACAGGCGGAGGAAGACGAGGAGTAAGGTTTCCCTCCCCAAAAAAACTTTGTGGAATTTGACTTCTTTCCTATCTTAAATGTAATGACGAAGCTTGTTCTCTCCATTTCTATCCTCGTCCTCTTGCTGAGCCACGGCATGGCTGCCCCAATTTATTCCATCCACTCCGACACCTTTTTACTTCCCTGCCGCCAAAAGGCCGAACAGTTACTTGACGAAGCCCTGCGCTTCATGGAGAAGAATTATTATCACCGCGACCTGGTTGACTGGAAAGACTTGTCCGCCCAGGCGCGGCAGCAAATCCTTAAAGCCGACAACTGTGATGATGCCTATGCCTCCATCACCTGGTGCTTCAAGCAGCTCGGCGAACGTCATAGCTTTATTATGCCTCCTGACAAAGCCGCCCGGTACAACGGTGAGGAGCCGCCGGAGAGCCCGGTCGGCCTGGCCAACCTAGTAGGTGAGATCCACGGTGAGTGGTTGACGGACAGCATCGCCTATCTGACCATTCCCTGGGTCAGTTCCGACGATTCCCTGGTCTGCGAGCGGATTGCCGACAGCCTTCAGACCGTCATCGCCCGCCTGGACACCCGTCATATCTCCCGTTGGATCATCGACCTTCGAAACAACTCCGGCGGTAACTGCTGGCCTATGCTGGCTGGCATCGGACCGCTGCTGGGCGATGGCGTCTATGGATATTTTGTTGCGTCGGGCGAGCGAATACCCATCTCTTATTACGATGGATCGGCCCGCCAGGGCCGCCATGTCATCTGCCGGGTCAGCGAAGATCACGGCTATCACACCTACGCTTCACACAAGTCAATCGTCGTCCTGACCGGCCGCCGGACCGTCAGCGCCGGAGAGATCGTGGCCCTGGCCTTCAAAGGCCGGGAACAAACCTGCCTCATCGGGCAGCCGACCGCGGGCCTGACCACCGCAAATGCCACCTATTCCCTTTCCGATCGCTCTGTACTCGTGCTCACGGTATGCCAGGAAGCCGACTTCGCAGGCCGCATTTGCGACGGACGTATCCAGCCCGATCAGCTTGTCCCGGCCGGAAACGCTGGAACCGATCCCGATACCGCCCGGTCCGCCGCCCTCGCCTGGCTGCAAAGCAAGTGACTTCCAATCCTTATCTTTATCTGCCTAAAACAACTGCTTATGCGCCCGTTCCGCTCGCACCTGTTCATTCTTTCGTCCCTCTTCACTATAGCAGCCTGCCAATCCAACACAACGACCACCGCAGATGGCGGTCTTTCGTCTTTTAACAAGGATAGTCTCTCCGCATCTATCCGCATCCTGGCCAGCGACTCCTTTCAGGGCAGACGCCCTTTTACCCCCGGGGAGACAAGGACGATCGACTATCTGGTCAAATCATATACGGCGCTTGGTCTCGAGGCTGGTAACGGTAACAGCTATACGCAGGACGTGCCGATGGTCGAGATCAGTCCCGCCGCCCCCTCGACCCTGCGGTTGTTCTCCGGAAAAGCAAAGATAGATTTTCGGGACCTGGATGACTTTGTCCTCTGGACCGAACGACCTGACTCGGTCAACACTCTTGACAAAAGCGACGTTGTCTTCGCCGGCTTTGGGGTCGTTGCACCGGAATACAACTGGAACGACTATGCCGGGATAAACGTCAAAGGAAAAACAGTACTTGTCATGGTCAACGACCCCGGATTTTACGACTCTACCCTGTTCAAGGGCCGTACCATGACCTACTACGGTCGCTGGACCTACAAGTATGAAGAAGCGATCCGGCAGGGCGCCAAGGCCTGCCTCATCATCCATAATACCGCCGCCGCCTCCTATCCTTTCCAGGTCGTCCAAAGCTCCAACGGCGGCGTCAAGCTCCACCTCGACACGCGGAACAATCCCACCGCACAACTGACCGTTCAGGGCTGGATCACCGGCGAAACCGCGAGGAAACTTCTCGCTGCCGCCGGAAAAGATAGCGGCTTAATGGTCGCTGCGCAGCGCAGGGGGTTTAAGGCAGTACCGCTGAACATTCAAGTGTCCGCATCGGTAAAGGTCAAAGAGGTTTACAATATGTCACACAACGTGATCGCAAAAATTACCGGCAGCAAATACCCGGATGAATATATTATTTACTCCGCACATTGGGATCATTTCGGGATCGGGAAACCAGATGCAAAAGGCGACTCTATATATAACGGCGCTGCCGACAATGCCAGCGGTACCGCCGCACTACTGCAAATTGCCAAAGCTTTCGAAAGCCTGCCCAACAAACCGGAACGAACGGTCGTCTTCCTGTCCGTCACCGCCGAAGAACAAGGATTACTGGGATCGGCCTGGTACGCACAGCATCCGATCTCTCCGCTGAGCAAAACTGTAGCCAACCTGAATATCGACGTGCTGAATACCTACGGGCCCACGAAGGATATTACATATAGCGGGAAAGGGCAATCTCAGCTGGAAGACGATCTGGCGGACGCGGCAAAGGCGAATGGCCGTTACGTCGCGCCCGAAGACCATCCCGAAGCTGGTCACTACTTCCGCTCCGACCACTTTAACTTTGCACGCGCCGGAGTTCCCTCTCTCACCGCAGATGGCGGTGTTGACGACCTGACCCGTGGTATTCCCTATGGCAAAAAGAAGCATGACGAGTATACCGCCGAACGCTATCACCAACCCTCGGACCAGATCGACTCTACCTGGGATCTCACCGGTGGCCTTCAGGATGTGGAGTTGGTATATTCCATCGGCGAACAACTCGCCAACAGCCGCGCATGGCCGGAATGGAAAGCAGGCTCCGAGTTCAAAGCGATTCGCGATAAATCTGCGGCGGAACGAAAATAAAAATAGGCTGCTATATAACTAAACCTTTAAATTTACCCCTTATATTTTATTAGCACATGGGAGACCTCCAGATCAAGAAACAACCCAAGAATTACGACGCAGTTATTGTAGGCTCAGGAGCGGGTGGTGGCATGGCAGCTTATGTGCTCGCCAACGCCGGACTGAAAGTATGCCTCCTCGAAGCAGGCCCGATGTTCGACCCTCGCAAAGATTCCAACCAACTACGTAACCCATGGGAATCACCCCGACGCGGCAACGGCACCAAATTCAGACCCTTTGGCGATTTCGATGGCTGCTACTGGGGATGGGAAGTCTCCGGTGAGCCCTATACCCAGACCGGCGCGCCCGGCACGATTGCCTGGGAGTGGTGGCGCGCCCGCATGCTCGGCGGCCGTACCAACCACTGGGGCCGCATCGCGCTTCGCTTCGGACCGAAAGATTTTAAACGCAAAAGCATCGATGGCCTCGGCGACGACTGGCCGATTGGCTATAATGACGTCAAGCCATACTACGATAAGATCGATAAGTTGCTTGGCGTATTCGGAACCAATGAAGGTTTGCCCAATGATCCCGACGGCTTCTTTCTTCCGCCCCCAAAGCCCCGGCTTCATGAACTCATGATCAAGAAGGCAGGCGCCAAAGTGGGTGTCCCGGTGATTCCCTCGAGGTTGTCCATACTCACCAAGTCGATCAACAGCGAACGCGGCCAATGTTTCTACTGCGCCCAGTGCGGCCGAAGCTGTAAGGTCTACGGTGACTTTTCGTCTTCTTCCTGCCTTGTGATTCCGGCGCTGAAGACCGGGAACCTCGACCTCGTCACCAACGCCATGGCCCGCGAAGTCCTTACCGACAAGGAAGGCCTTGCCACCGGCGTATCTTATATCAGTAAGGACGACAACCAGGAATACCAGGTATCCGGCCGGACCGTCGTCCTTGCCGCCAGCGCCTGCGAGAGCGCCCGGCTGCTGCTCAACTCAAAGTCCGCGCGTTATCCCGACGGTCTCGCCAACGGCAGCGGAACGGTCGGCCATTATCTCCATGATTCCACCGGAGCCGATATGGGCGGGATCATCCCTGAATTGTTCGATCGCAAACGGTACAACGAAGATGGGGTTGGCGGCATGCATGTCTATGCTCCCTGGTGGTTGGACAACAGCAAACTGGATTTCCCGCGCGGTTATCATATCGAATTCGGTGGTGGCTTTGGCCAGCCCCTCTACGGCTTCAGCTGGGACATCCAAAACCTGAATGGCGATTTCAAGGTCAAAGGCAAACAGAAAGATGCCGGCGGCTACGGCGCTTCGCTCAAAGAAGACTATCGCTATTTCTTCGGCGCCCACGTCGGTATGGCCGGCCGCGGCGAAGCGATTGCGCGGAAAGAAAACTATTGCGAGATCGATCCGAATATAGTCGACAAATACGGTATCCCCGTGCTGCGCTTTAATACCAGCCATTCCGAATACGAGATCAAACAGGCAAAGCATATGAAGAAAACCTTCAAGTCAATTCTTGAAGCGATGGGCGCGGAGAAGATATGGGGCGACGACGATGGCCCGCAAAATAACTGGGGCCTGCATGCTCCCGGCAATATCATCCACGAAGCCGGTACCGTCCGCATGGGTAACGATCCCCGGACGGCGCCGTTGAACAAGTGGAGCCAGGCGCACGAAGTAAAGAACCTCTTCTGCGTAGACGGCGGCCCGTTTGTATCACAGGCCGATAAGAATATCACTTGGACCATCCTCGCCCTTTCGATGCGCACCAGCGAATATCTCGCAGATGAAATGAAAAAACGTAACATATCTTGATATATTTATGGACAGAAGAAAAAGCATCAAAACCCTTATTATAGGCACCGTCTCCGCCGGCGCGCTTGCCGAATCCTGCAACACCGGCGAAAAGCCTGCAGCCGCCGCTACCGATACTACTGCCTCAGCTGAAAAGGCGCTTAACCCAAGCGGCTACAATCGAATGAAAGAGGAGCTGGAGTATATGAAGGATCTCTCAGCCAAATCCTTTTTTACTCCGGAAGAACTAACCACTATCACCATCCTCGGCGATATCATCATCCCCAGGGATGAGGTCAGCGGCAGCGCCTCCGATGCCAAAGTGCCCCAATTCATCGAATTTATCGTAAAAGACATTCCCAAACACCAGATCCCCATGCGCGGCGGCCTTCGCTGGCTGGACATGCAATGCCTGAATCGATTCGGCAAGCCCTTTAAGGATTGCACGCAGCCCCAGCAAATCGAAGTCGTAAACGACATCGCCTATCCCAAAAAAGCCAAACCCGAAATGGCCCAGGGCGTCGCCTTCTTCACGTTGATGCGAAACCTGACGGCCACCGGTTTCTACACCTCAGAGATGGGCGTAAAAGACATCGGTTATCTGGGTAATGTCCCTACTCAATGGAAAGGCGTTCCGGACGACGTCCTGAAACAATACGGTCTGGCCTATACGGATAAAGAGCTGAAAGAATGTATATAATATAATATGTCGACAAAAAAAACCGCGGCGCCGGCCGCGGTTCTTGTATGGTTTAATGCGTAATATCAGTTCGACATCGGTTTGTAATAATATCCCTCCTCACTCAACACAAAGCTGTTCGGCACAAAACTCAAAAGCGATTTTTTAACCATATCAGTAGCTTCCTGCTGATAATGGGCGCCTACTTCCGGCGTTTTCATCGCAAATTGCCAGCTCTGGATTTTCAATAGGGCAATCCGGCTTTCCTGCAACAGATAAGTTTCGAAGCGCTGAAACTCCTCCGCCAGGTAATTCTGGTTATTTCTCGTGTACGGGGTCATAGGGATGAATATTTGGTTTTAAAAGATATTGGATGCCGGACCCACAGTCCGGTATCATGGAAAACGCCCTCAGACAGCGATAAATTGTGCGGGGAAACCCCTATTTCCTGCAACAGGAAAATATTTCCCAGCCAGGGACGGTTTTGAAACACATACCA
This sequence comes from Puia sp., assembly GCA_035570015.1. GTDB lineage: Bacteria > Bacteroidota > Bacteroidia > Chitinophagales > Chitinophagaceae > Puia. Next base: position 508 of record DATMLR010000437.1, on the reverse strand, counting down.
TCCATAGCTGACTATATATCAATAATTTACAGATTGGCATTTCCTTAGTAAGTATTTACCTGTAACAATGTCTAATACCGCCTCATCAAAATATTACCTTACCAAATTTGACGGCCATCAATAGTTAAGGTCTTTGTTTGTTTTTCAGGCTTACATTTCAGGTTCTTCTACAAAAAAAACGCCGCCCCCAAACGTAAAAGTCGGGGCGGTTTTTTATTTACCCACCTATCTATTTATCCCCTTCTCATCGGATCAACATTGAAGTCCCCTTCTGAAAGATCCGTTTTCCCGTGTCTCCGTCTATATAGGACAAGGTCCAAACATAAACTCCCGCCGCCTGCGGTCGACCGCCCGTCGTCCCATCCCATTTATTAAGCCAGTTCGTCGTCTCAAAAACCAACTGCCCCCAGCGATTGTATACCCTGAACTGCAGGTCCACCGCCTTCAATGCATTCAGCGGATAAAGATAATCGTTAACCCCATCCCCGTTCGGTGTGAACGCCCCCGG
>DATMLR010000436.1:0-8730 GCA_035570015.1 Puia sp. | reverse complement strand
CATAAAATTACTGGTGTTATCTTTTCATGAGTCCCTCAGTGGGGAGCGGTTTTTCTCCAATTTGTGAGACTTTAATAAAGAACAGAAGGCAGAAAGGCGCCGGCCGGATCGTTATACAATCCCTTACTCATTAATGTCATCGGCATAATAATACGTAAACCGTTTTGCAGACACCAGCGCAGCACTTCCGCATTACGCGAAGGAAGTAGAAAGCCCGGGCCCGAAAAATTAGCAGATGCGCCAATCAATGCTTTCAGCCCGGTGTTCTTAGCTGCGATCGTATGCCCCAGAAAACCAACCTGGGTCGTATATCCGGTAATTAGTCCATTATATTCAACAATGGAAAATGTTCCTGCTTTCATAGCGCCATGTATTTCATTACTGCGGTCATGACCATGTATCTGATAACATAACTGGTTGCAGGAATTCAGGTCCATTTCATTCCCCGGGCGAACATCATAACCAGGAAAACGAATGCCAAGTGCAGCGCCCTGAATGACAGAAATAGGTTCCCGTACATCGAATCCCAGCTTTGTGTAGAGTGCCAGGGACCGGTTATGATAAGCTGCCTGTACCAATCGCACGCCTGCAAGTCTGAGATCTTCTGCCCGGTGAAGAACTTCCTCCATCAGTCTTTTCCCTGCAGCATCATTCTGGCAGTTCGGGTCCACCGTTATAGGACCCACTCCTCCAATAAATTCATTCTCCCAAAGTAAATTGCTGCCGACTATTTGCCCGTCGCTTTCAGCTACTACAGAATATATGCCTGGGGCAGAAAAAGCATAGCTCATTAATCCAACAGGCGTTTCAATATCCGGAAAATCGGGCGGGAAATTGAGTGCATCGGATGCCTATTTTCTATTTTTTCTAGCCGAGAACAAATAAATACAGACGCTCCCTGCCGCACTTACTACGACACTTTCAATAACGACGTTCAGAAGGCTTCGATGCGTAAATACATGATAATACATCCCCAAATAAAAGAGTAAGACTAAGGAGACGAGGATAACAGCAAATGAAGATAAATAGGCTTTCATAAAAAGGCATTTATTAGGCTTACTGATTTTTCTGCAGGTTATCCAGCTTTTTCCTGGTAACGGGGTTCTCATTCAGTCCCAGCGACTTTTTGTAGTATTCGGCTGCGCTGGTATTATCTTTTTGGTGGGCGTAATAGTCGCCCATCGAATCGAGTGCATCGGCGCTGGCTGGATAATTTTTTATATTGAGGCTAAAAAGGGAAAACGCGCTATTTGGAGATCCGCGCATCAGCATGGCATAGGCCAGATTTTTTACCAATTCCTCGGGAGGAAGAACTGTGTAGCCCATGTGTCTGGATACGTTTTCGTAATGGTCGCTTATGAATTTATCGGGGTCTTTTATCGCATTTTTATCCGTGATGGCGCTGATGAATCCCGGTGGAAAATCGTAAAAGCCAAGCAGGAAATGCAAGCCATCGTATTCGGCGATGACGGGAACTGATCCGTGGCTGTCGCTGCCATAATATTTGTAACTCCAATTCAAACCGTTGCCTTTGGCAGCCTGTAGGTCATCTCTCAGCAATAAGATGGAACGGATATGGCCATTGGAGCCGAAAGCGGTGTCCTTTTGCACGCTGCCGGTATCCATTCCAAAGGACATGGTATTGGCGATAGCGAGGTAAAGCGACTTGCCGTCGAATCGCTGCTGTTTCAGCTCAACTTTTGCCTGATCGAGCAATTTGCGACCGTCCCACCACATGCTGGGATCGATGACTAGATAGCTGTTGAACATATCGGTATGATTAAGAAAGATGTTCATGGCTGTCAAGCCGCCGAATGAATGGCCGACCAATATCTTGTACGGCGCGGTGCGGTACATCGAATCGATGTGAGGTATGAGTTCCTTTTGCAGGAAAGCAGTAAAGTTTTCGCCCCCGCCAGAGTTTTGCATACCATTCATAAATTTGCCATCCGGACCAAGTGTGGCATGGGTGGGAGTAAGATCGCGCGTTCGATTGGTGTTGGGAATGGATACCACGATGCACTGGGGGTACACCGTATTGCCGATCACCTCGCTCAACTCGTGCACCATGCCGGTAAAGGCAGCAAAGTTCCATTCGGCGTCGAGCAGGTAGATAACAGGATACTTGTCCTTGCTTGTGGCGTAGCCATCAGGCAGGTAAATCCATACCGTTCGGTTTTCCTTTAAGATAGGTGAGTTTACACTGTCAGTTTTACCGATGACAAGATGGTCATCAACGACGGTCTGGGCCTTTAAAAGCTTGTTAAAAATCACTCCATTCGCGCGACTGACGGAAATGGACATTTGTTTTTTTTCAGGATAGAAGACGATCTCGCCTTTTTCACCGGAGAAACCCCAGACATCAGTGGAGAACTGATCTGTGCCGGTCGGGGTCAGAGGAATCATCGTTTCCGGGGAGCGGTACAGATACAACGAGCCTTCCTTCACAAGTGCGGTAAAGCCTGTCTGGGCCTCCTCAGAGTAATATTTTCCGGTGTAAGCTTGCAGTTCAGCGTCGGAAAGGGTGGGAAGCCTGTCGGCGGGGACATTTCGGAGTCCAGGGGCGGCGGCGTTTTCCGACCCGGACTTGGGGAAGAAAAGCTCCGCTACCTGTTGAACGATATTTCCTTTGCCGTCGAAGGCCGACGTATTGCTCAGCCAGGCAATGGATAGCCCGGAGGCAGGAAAAGCTTCGAGGTCGGCCCGGTAGGAAGCTGTGGCTCCGTTGTGTTCAATCCGTAGTTGACCATGTCGCTCGCTAAAAAACAGGCCGGCTCCATATTCGTTGGGTTGACCGTTACGGAAGGTATCTACCGCGAGCTGTTTGGAGAGCAGAGAGGGGTTTCCGAGGTGACCGCCCAGATACCAGGCATTCCATTTCAGCAGGTCTTCGGCCGTCGTCAGGAGGCCGCCGTTGCCATACACATCTTCGTTCGGCATATTGGTCTCATAGATGTTTCGGGTTAGGTCATAGGCGATCGCACGACCCGGCACTACTCGTTTGTGATCGTCCCGCCAGGAGGTATGGGTCATGCCGGCGGGGATAAAAATATACTGCCGGGTGAACGCCGCCAGGCTCATCCCGCTGACCCGCTCCACGATGATGGCAAATAGATTGTAATTGGAATTGCTGTAGCCGAAGGCCTCATTGGGCAGCGTATTGAGGTGTTGTTGATGGACGATGATGTCCAGGGCATCGTGGTTATTGTACGTTTTGGTCGTGCGGGGCCAGCCGGCAATACCGGCTATCGATCCCCAGTCGCGCAGTCCGCTGCTATGGTGCATCATATACCGGAGCAAGACCCGTTGGCCATAATCGGGTAATTCGGGTATGTATTTGCGGACGTCGTCATCCAGGGACAATTTGCCTTGCTGTTGCAACAGGAGGATCGCCGCCGCCGTGAATTGTTTGGAGACAGAACCGGCTTCGCTGATGGACGAGGTCGTCATCCGGGCGGAATGTTCCAGGTCGGCCATGCCCCAGGCTTTGGAATAAATAACCTGGCCCTTGCGGCTTATGGCCAGCTCGCATCCCGGAGCCTCTGGCCGGTATCTTTCGAAGAGCGCGTCAATGGCCCGGGAGGTATCCGTTCCGAGCTGCGCGAAGGCACAGCAGGGGAAAGCCGTAATTAGGATATAGATCGCCAGTGTTGGTCGGAATTTCATGGTATGAATGTAGCATTTATCCTTTTATTCCGATCAGGAGTAAGAGTTAGTTATTGTTACTAATCTGGGACTAATTTCTGTCAAATGCCCCAAAACCGGGCGTTTTCATTTTCTGTAAGAAGGTGAGGGATTTGCGGAAATACCGTGAAAAAATCTATATTAGAATCATAATTAGGCTATATACAGATTCAAAACAAATTGATGCATCGATCAAGACTACAGATCGTTTTTTGGCTGTGGCCGAGCATAAGCTGTTGGCTTTTAGGTTGTCGATCTCGGATCCAGGCGGATGGCGACTTCCAGCTTTATTTCACTCCTAAAAGTGTAATTGAGCTGCGCGACGATCGGGAAAGCACGACCTTGCATTATCTTACCGTTTATAATTCGGGCCTCACCGAAAAGGAATTCCAATATTCAAGTGAGAAGGATAGATTCTTCTCGATCGATACCGCGGTTGACAACAAAATTTATGTATCGCTGGTGAGATGGGATTTGTTTAATTCGGGCAATAGAACCACGAATGAATATTCTTTGTTGCAATCCGGTAAGTACGATATCTATCTGAGAGTGTTGCATTTACGAGGAACCGCGCTTAACAGCGATACAGTGCTGGACTTTCAGACTCGTCAGGGAAATCGTTTGCTATTCAAAAATACCGGGACTGGTAGCCTCTGCGCGGTCGATCTGAAACATGTTATCTTTCGTGGAGGCAAGCCTCATCTAGTGCAAGTCGGCGCCACCACGCTCCTATGGTCGCGGATAATTTTCAAGGATTCTGCTAACTTTGAAGCGTTTAAAAGATCGCTTTTGATCCAATGATCTTTCGATGACGAAATCACTGGTTTCTTTCAAACGCCTGATCATGAACAAATGGAGCGTCGCGCTGGGTGTGAGTTGCGGGCAGACAATAAAAGAGCTAAAAAATCCAAACCCAATTGTTAATTGTGCGACGTGTCATCGGGGGCAGTTAAAGCCGGCGCTTGATGTGAAGGCAGGTAATTAATGTTATCCAACTGCTCCATGTTCGGTCGATCTTGCGTGGCGGCGGGGTTATGAATGGGATAAGGCTTATCATCACCTTCAGGTAATGGAATATTGGTTACTTGCAAATTTGGAAGCTCCTCCTCCATCCCCAAATGGAGGATTCTGAATTGATACGCCAACAAGTGAGCTCGTCGCATTTAATTCATTCGGTACGTAGACTTCGGGCGGGGTTCATGAATGCCGCTTTCAGCGACTGGAAGCTAACGGTCAGCAGGGTGATCAGCAGGATACCCGCGCCGGCGGAGGCAAAGATCCACCAGGACAAGGCGGCATGGTAATTATATTGCCCGATCCACTTGTTCATGCCATACCAGGAGAGGGGTATGGCGATGAGGATCGAGATGGCCGTAAGCTTCAGGAAGTTCGTTGACAACAAGCCCCAAAGGCTGAAGACGCCCGCACCGAGCACCTTTCGGACGCCGATCTCTTTTGTGCGTTGTTCGGCAACAAAGGCGGCGAGACCGAACAGACCCAGACAGGAGATGAAGATGGCAAGCCCGGTAAAGACGGCGGCGAGGTGACCGATGCGTTCTTCCGATGCGAACTTGGCGGAATACTCATTATCGACAAAATTGTAGATGAAGGGGCTGGCAGGGTTGTATTTTGTAAAGACGGGCGCCATTTTTGCGAGGGCGGTGTGTGTGGACAACCCTGGTTTTATCCGGACGATCATGACACCGGTATAGCTGCTGCCCACGAAAACCGCGGGCTGGATCGTGTCATAAGGGGATGCGCTCACCATATTGGCAGCGACGCCGATGACATGATATTCTTTTCCGAACAACTTCACCCGCAAGCCAACGGGGTCCTTGACCTGCATATCCCTGACGGCTTTTTCGTTGAGGACAACGGCGCTGCTGTCGGTGGGATAGTCGCGGGAGAAGTCACGGCCCGAAACAATGTGCCAGCCGATGGTTTGGCCATAATCGGGGGTGACATTAACGTTGTTGAATGTAACAGCCAGTTGGTCAGGTCGTTTGCCCTGCCACTCCATCGTGTTATCGTCTGCGAAATTGGTGGTTGTCATGTTGGATGCCGCGACATTTTCTGCCAGACCTTTTTGGATCAGCTCCGTGCGGAGAGCCTCATAGTGCTGGCTGATCTCGGGAGTATTCATGTCTACGGAGATAAGACCCTCACGGGTATAACCGATGGGGCGGTCTTTTGAGTACATGATCTGCCGGAAGACGATGATGGTGCCGATGATCAGGATGAGCGAGACGGTGAACTGAAGCACGACGAGCACCTGGCGGGGCAGCGAAGCGAGATGGCCGGCCTTGAAAGTCCCTTTAAGCACTTTTACCGGGTTAAAGCGGGAGAGATAAAAGGCGGGGTAGCTGCCCGCGAGGAGACCTGTAAAGAATGCAAAGCCGAGAAGAGAGAGCCAGAAGAGGGGTTCACCCCAGGGGATATACATGTCTTTTGCCGCAAGCTGGTTGAAGTAAGGTAGGGCGAGCCCGACGATGACCAGGGCAATCACGACCGCGATAAAGGCGACGAGCACCGATTCACTAAGGAACTGGGCGATGAGCTGGCGGGTGAGGGAACCGATGGTTTTTCGGATTCCCACCTCTTTTGCGCGTTGCTCACTGCGGGCCGTGGACAGGTTCATAAAATTGATACACGCGAGGAGGAGCACGAAGACGCCGATGATACCGAAGAGCCAGACAAAGCGGATGGGGCCGCCGTCGGGTTTGCCGTTAATAAAATTATTCCAAAGATGCGCCTTGTCGATGGGATGGATAAAGGCTTCTTCAACCAATCCCTTTATATTCAAGCTAGTCAAGTGCGGCATCGGCATCTGCCGAATGCGGGCGGAGGCCTGTTTGGCCGTAACACCCGGCGCCAATTCCACATAGAGGTTTCCGTCATGATCGAACCAGTCAGTCGATGTATTTCGATAGTCGTTGCCTTTGTTGTCCCAGGGAAGGATCACCTGGAGCCCGTAAAAGGTAGTATTCCGCGGCAGGTCTTCATAAACGCCGCCGACTTTGAAGTCGATCTGGTTGCCGCCCTTTACCGTTTTCCCGATTGGGTCTGTTTTGCCAAAGAGTGCAGTAGCGAGGGATTGGGAAATGAGGACGGTCGACGGATCTTTTGCGGCGGCGAGGTCGCCTTTTATAAAACGAAAGCCAAACATCTGTGGAAGCTGAGTCTGCGCCCAGAGCGCCTTACCGTTGACCACATGGTCTCCATAACTTACGAGTCCGTCGAATGCGGTGCCGCTCGTCAGCGCGGTGCTTGAAAAGAGCTGTGGATACTGGCTGCGGAAGGCATCGCCCCAGGGCATGGGAATGACGGAACTTGTGCCATTTTGGTCACCCAAATAGGTGTAATGCATTGCGATACCAAGACGCCGGTGTTCCGGGGCATAGTGGTCGAAGCTGACCTCGTCGATGATCCAGAGGCCGATGAGGAGGCTGATGGCCATGCCGGCGGCGAGCCCGATGATATTGATGGCGGAATAGCCTTTGTCACGGCTAAGGTGGCGCCAGGCGAGGAGGAAATAGTTTTTGAACATGCTCTTAGTTTCAGATACAGCAGAACGATAGCCAGAAAAGTACCTCTTTTTTTACATTTTAATAATCAATTAGTTGCGATTATTTGATTTTATTAATTGTCCGGTTCCGCACACTCTATGTTCAGTTTTAAACCTATGATATTTGGATCGGTTTCGAGGGGGCGATTGGTGGGCAAGCTTTGTTAAAACGCTCATTGTGCGTGGCCTGTCAGCCTGTAAAGGGCTTTCCGGCCCGTGAAATAAACCGTATGGTCGGCTGCCGATGTGATGACCAGGGTGGATGGTCTTTCGGGGACGCGGAACCACTTTATTTGCTTTCCGTTGGCGTCGAAAACATAGATGTCGCCATCGGCTATCCATACGTTGCCCTGGGGGTCGGGTACAGCGCTGAATTCGCCTTTCTCGGCAAAATAATTCAGGTCGGAGAGGTAGCCCTGGGTGTCGACTTTACATTTTACGGTGCGCTTGTCGTATTCGTCTACTGCGAACAGGGTCTTTCCTGGGAATGCTTCCACCAGCGCGCAGGCTCTGGCCAGATCATAGCAGATGGGGATAATCGTCTTTCCATCCGGGGCTACCCAGCACTTTTCATCCCTATTGAGCGTTACCGCGTTGAAATCGTGAAAGTCGCGCCATCTGTTGGATGGATAAAGGGCCTTATAAATCTTGGTTACCGAGCCCATTGGGACGACGCTGAGTATTTTGATCGTCTCGTCGGGATGGTTGGGGTCTATGGAATATACAAATGTGCCAAAACCGGAGTTGCCCCAGGCGCTGAAAGATGTGCCGGCGGCGTCCGGCGGGTTTTTGAAATCATCGGGGCTTTGAAAACCCGGCTGCGGATTATATTTAAAAACAATAAGCAGATTGTCATTGGCGTCACAGGCAAGGGAAAGCGGTTCCCAGGGAAAGTCGGCGAGCAGCTGTAGGGAATGTTTTGTGGCGGACCATTTATAAACCCTTTTCATCCGTTGTTCGGCGAAATAAACATTTCCTTTTGAGTCGCTGCAAAGACCGATGGCGAATTCGAAACCTTTTGCCAGCAATTGTACAGGACCGTTTGCCGGCGTTTCGGCGATGTTCCGGGTAGTTCCGCTGATGTATAGACGCGATAGTTCGGTGGGGCGGACCTCTATATCTGTATTGATATCGTACAGGGGGTTATCCGTCGTGTATTTGATTTGGCTATAATTATGGATATTCAGCAGCTCGACCTTATTACAATCCCAGGTTCGAATGGACCAGGGATAGGGTATTTTGACACGGATGACGCGAAACATGTACAGGTTGGCAAAACTCATATCGTGGCAGGCTTGTATCTCCAGGGGCTGGCATTCCGAACTTTCCCTGCTTTCTTCTTCCAATTGGAGCGCATAGACATTCCAGTTGGAGACGTTGTTGAAACGTACTTCATTGCGGACATGGTGTTCGACGGAGAGGGCGTAGATCCTTCCGCGGGTAGTGGTGTTGCTGGCATAAAAACCGGATGTGGCAAAGGT
>DATMLR010000435.1:0-7328 GCA_035570015.1 Puia sp. | reverse complement strand
GACGAAGAGGAAGTTGAGGATGATGCCGATGACAAAAGCGCGGTTGACTTGTTCGAGGTTAACGGGATGGTGATGGTGGCCGAAGCCATGGGAGTGGTCGTGATCATGATCGTGGTCGTGGGGATGCGTGGTAGCCATGAGGATATTGTTGATTAGCGATAGTCGTCTCTTGCGGGTGCGAAGGTGTCGATGACCTTGCAGTCGGTGCGGGCGTAGGCGGAGTGGGGGACAAAGGAAGGGATCGCATGGGTGGCGCCGGCAGTAAGGAGGTATTTTTCTCCACCGATGACCATTTCAAGTTCGCCGTCGAGGACAAAGGTGATTTGTTCGTGGGGGTGACTGTGTTCGACCAGCCGGCTACCTTTTTTGATTTCCCAGATGGCAAGGGTGCTTTTGTCCCCGTGCACCATTTTCCCAAAAAAACCCGGCCGGATCTCTTTGGCTGGGATGTTGGCGAGATACTCCATGAACGATTTTGAGGCGAAGGTACGGAAAATAGGCTTGCGGCGGAGCGTATTGGAGGTGGGCGTGAAAGACGGGATGCGGGAACAGCAACAGTGTTGTGGAAAAGTGGATAAGGTCTCGTGGCGGGTGCGGAATAAATGTGGTATCCTTGTTCAAATTCAGATCTGATGAAACCTCTATTGACCCTGACTGCGGCGGTGGCGCTTTCTTTTTCGTGTATGGCGCAGGCGCGAGTCGATTCGGCGATGCCCGCCGGGACCGATTCGGCGGCGCGCGCGGATTCCATTTTGCATACCCGGGTCCGGCTGGTGCCTTTCGTGGATGCGATCGACGCTGTGTTGGGCGATCTGCCGAATAATCTCCGTTTTGTTACCGGTGAGCTGCTGCTGGCCGAAGGAGAGACGGACAGCTATGTCTCGCTTGTAGTGGTGCCGGGGGCCAGGAATTGTATCGTGACACGCTATCATTCGGTGGAGGATACAACGGCCAGCTGGCAGGCGAAGATGTTCAGCGGCGGGGATTTCGGCGCCGCTTCCACCAAGTATCAGCAGTTGTTCCAGCAGCTGAAGGTTTGTTATGTCAGGTTGCCGGATAGCAGCATTTATTTTCTGGATGGGACGTGGCAGCCCGCCAGGGAAGGGATTACGTTTACGACCAGTACCCTGAAGCTGAAGACGGATGATCAGCGGTTCAGGAATGTAGAGGTTGAGCTGGAGCTGGTCTATGAGCTGGCGGACTGGGCGGTCAATATCAACATCGTGACCAAGAAGCCGGATGATGAGGTAGGGATGGGGGGGCGAAATTGAGGGGACTGGGGAGGGCGCGTGGCTTGATCAAAGCGGACTTCTGGTGGCGCCGCCGTCGACAGGGATGGTGGCGCCGGTAATATAGGCAGCCAATGGGGAAGCCAGAAAAGTGACAAGGGCTGCGAGCTCTTCAGGCCGGCCGATCCGGCGAACGGGAATGGATTTGGCCCGTTCCCCGAGCAGTTCTTCTTCGGTTACACCGGGGCGTGGTTGCAGCGCATCTTTTACCCGATCGGTCAGGATCAGTCCGGGCGCGACGTTGTTAACGGTTATATGGTCGGGACCCAACTCTTCAGAAAGCATCTTTGCCATACCAACTACCCCCAACCGCAGGCTGGTGGAGAGGACGGAATGGGGCAGGTAGGTCAATACCGTCAGGCTGGTAATGTTGATGATCCGGCCGCTGCCGCTCTTTCGCAGATGGGGGATGGCGAGCCGGGAGAACCGGACTGCGCTTAGCAAGGTCAGCTCGAAGGCGGAGTGCCAGGCGGATTCATCAAACGATTCGAATGTTCCAAATGGCGGGCCGCCGGCGTTGTTGATGAGGATATCGAGGCGGCCAAATTCGCCGACTGCCGCAGTGATGATCCTGTCCGCGTCCCGGGGCTGCAGTACATCGATGGGGACGGCAAGCACTTGACCTTTGCCGACGGCGCGGATGTCATTAGCAGCGGCGTCGAGGGTATCGGGGTTGCGGGCTCCGATGACGACGTTGGCGCCTTCGGCGGCCAGTGCGGCTGCGCAGGCTTTTCCCAATCCTTTACTGGCGGCGAGTACGAGTGCGGTCTTTCCGGTGAGTTGCAGGTCCATGGCGATTGCTTGAGGTGTCAAAGTTACGCGGTAACTTGGGAACTTGTTATGGAAAAAGTGTTGCAAATACTGGCGGTTTTCGCGTTGCTGATGCTGCTTATTTGGCGGAGCATCCGCGGGCGGGAGGAGCGGTTCCGCCGGTTCAGTTACATGGCACGGGTTCGACCGCCGTTGTCAGAAGAGGTGCGGCGGCGGCTGGTCGACGGCGTTTTTGGGCCGGATGGTGGCCGGGAGGCGCTTGGGGTGCCGGACGAAGCGGAAGCGTTTTTGTGGGATGAGGAGAGCCGGATGTTGTTGTTGTATTGGCGGGATGGGAAGCTTGTAATCTATCGGCGGATGGCGGGAGGGCGGAACCGGGAGCTTCAAGAACTGGCCGTACCGATGGATTGCTCGGGGGTCACCTGGGATCCGGAGGAGCGGAGGATCTACCTGAAGGAGGGTGGGGATTTTTTTATCTACGGACCGGAGGGTTGAATTGGGGGGCGGGTGTGTGCACGATCAGCGTTCGAAAAAGCCTACACTTCCACCAACCCATTCCCGGTCTTTGTTGAAGTTAACGCCGATCATCTTTCCCTTACTGAGGCGGGCGAGGTTGATGGCGAGGGTTGGTCGGGGGGCGCTGTCCTTCCACAGGTACATCATTCGAATTTCCGTTTTGGCAGGAACATCAGGGGTAGGGATGAGGTCGGCATATTTGACTTTGCGCTGAAGGATCCAGTTTTCCGGGTCTTTAACTTCGAGGTCGGACAACCTTGGGTCGATGACGACGCCCTGCCCGGCGAAGGAGAAGAGGGGTTTGAGGACATAATTCTCCAGGTCGGCGGGAGGCTGCTTCAGTTCATTCAGAAAGAAGGCGGGCGGCGCATAGGGGTGATGGATAAAAGGAAGGGCGAATTTGCTGACGCGGTAGAACCAGTTGGGATGGGTGACCCATTGGACATCGAGGTCCTGGCGGATATCGGGATGCGGGCCGAGTGTGGCGGCGGCGTGATGGAGCTCGTCAAAGATGACGCGGTTATAGATCCGGCTGATCCGGGTTTTGCGTTGGGTCACCGGGTGGATATAATAGAGGCGGTTTCCTTCCTGGATTAGTTCGGTCAGGCAGACAGGCTGGATACCGAGGTAGTCGCGGGTGCAGTAGAAATCGACGCGGGTCTTCTGCCGATGCGGGCGGATCTCCAGCAGGATCACCTCTTCGGGCGGGCAGTCTGCGACGATAGTTTGTTTCAGGAGGTCAAGGTAGCCCCGTTGATCGAGGCCGCTGAGGAACTGGCTGTAGTTGTCGGGGATGGTGAAGTGGCGGCGGAGGGTCTCCGGGTAGAAGACCTGAAACCCATAGAGGCTGGCGAAGCCCTGCATTTCGATCAGCTGGGGCTGGTAGCCGCCGATGCCGTCCTCACAGATGGCGAAGTCGAAGGCGAGGAAGTGCGGGTGAGCGGTCTCGTTAGGGACGCGGTCGTCCCGGGGGATGGCGCGGTCCGTGAGCTGACGGAAGCGCGGCTCGAGTATAACGTCGATAAGATGTTCACCAATATCGGTGAGTTTAGCGGCGAAGTCTTTGGGGATGAAGACTGGTGTTTCGGCAATGCGAAATTCGATGGCGCCGGGGTAGCGGCTGTCGAGATCGGCGAGGAGGTCGGTGTAGCGCTGGCGCGTGAAAGCTTCGTTGAAGGATTTTCGCAATGCGGGGACCATGGGAGCGAAATATTTCAGGAAAGTTACGGGATTTGCGGATATCCGGGTGGCGCAGGCCGTTGCTCCGGGCGAAGCTTTGGTCAGGCGGGTTCGTGACGCAGGACTCCGGATTGTTCGACGGCGTACGAGAGAAAATTGGGGATGACGTGGGAGTAGGTCCAGCGGATCTTGTCGGGGTCCTCCAGCTGGTCGATCATGCTCTTCCATTTCTCTTCGCCATGTTCGGCGACGACGGTTTGCTTGCGGTCGGCACGGCGGAGGTACATGCTCATACCGGTGGGATCGGCTTCGGGATGGAATTGGGTACCGATCATGGTATCGTTAAAGCGGACGGCCATGATTGCTCTTTCAAGGGGGATGTGGGGTCTTTCTTTTTCGATTGCCAGGACGCGGCCGCCCATGTCGGCTATGCGCTGGCGGTCGGGCTGGATCACCTGGTAGCTGCGGCTGTCGACAGCATAGAAGGGGTCCTGGAGGCCTGCGAATACCGGTTCTTCTGTGGCGCCTTCGAGGAGGTGGACGGGGAATACGCCAAAGGCAGTAGAGCGCCTGCTGGTGACCTCAGCGATGGCGTAGTGGCGGCAGATGAGTTGGAAGGAGTGGCAGATGAACAGGATGTGTTTGCGGGCGGCGGGGTCTGCGCGTCGGTTGTGGGCTTCGATATGGCCAAGCCAGCCGAAGTAGGAGTCTTCCCAGGCGGTGTTGACGGAATCGAGGGGGCTGCCGGGTCCGCCGCTTGAGATATAGATATCATAGGAGAGGTCGGGGACCTGGTGCTGTAAGCGCACTTCGAATTCATCGTATTCCAAAGAGAGGGCATGCGTCTTTCCGTATTCGTTCAGCAATTCGCGGATACAGCGCATGCCCTGGTTGGCCTGGCCTTCATAGAGGTCTAAGATGGCTATCCTGATCGTGTTGTCATTGCACATCCCCCAAAATTAGGATTTTTTGTGGATTCGGGGGGCGCATTGGCCGCTGCGGTGGGTGCATTGGCGGATTCGGGGGGTGCAGGAGCCTTTAGTCAGTCGACTTTGCCCCACCTGTACTCCCAGGAAGCGGTACCAAGGGTAATGGTTTCCCTGACCGTTTCTTCACCGTCTGTAACGGCAATATCATAGATGCCATCGTTAAGCTGCTCCATATCCAGGATACTTTCAAAGACAGGTTCAATCGTAGTGGTAACAAAGTCCACATCGATCCCATTCCATATTTTGATAGAAACTCTGTGCTTTTTTCGGTTCAATACATAAATGCGGAATTTAGCTTCATTCCCGCACGGTTCAATGACGACGGAAAGTGAGTCCCATCTTTTTTTTGTAATTGAATGAACGGCGCGATGGTCATCCTGTTGGGCAAAAACACGTTGCAAGCCGCAAACCGTGCTTAGGAGGAAGGCCAGCGTAGTCAGCGAGAATTTACCAATACTCTTTTTCATTGTGCTCAATTTTTTTTATTAATGGTGCAAAGAAAATAAGATGGCGAATCATTTTTTGTGACTAATATCACCAAGATCCATGGCGCCGGAAACCAATTCGATCTTGTTCCGGGAGAGCCGGACTTCCTTTTCCTGTTCCAGGCGCTTTAGGAGCCTTGAAACCACTTCCCGCGAAGTAGAAAGCTCACCAGCGATCTCCCGGTGTGTAATATGAATGGTATTCGAATTGAGTGCTTTCGATCTTGCGGAAAGGAAATTGATCAGTCGTTCATCGGTCCTTTTGAATGCGATGCTATCTATAGCCTTAATGAGCTCGTCAAACCTGTCGCCCAATGTCATTGCCACATAGGTCCGCCAATTCTCGAATTGCCTGAACCATTCGCGGGCGATTTTCACCGGGATCGAAATGAGCTCTATTTCTTCTTCAGCAACTGCTTTGATGCAGCTTACCTTGTCCGTGAGACAGGCACCAAAGGAAACTGCGCAGGATTGCCCTGTCGATATATAATAGAGAAAAAGTTCGTTGCCTTCGCTGTCCACCCGTGAAACTCTTATGGTTCCTTTTATGATGAGGGGAATGCATCGGATATATTTTTCGGGTGGAATGATGATATCGCCAGGTTGAAAGGTGTGATAGACCCCCAGCTTTTCAATTTCTTCGAGCAGCCCGGAATCAGTAATGAAGGAGAACGCATGCTGTGCCATAGGAGTGGTGTAATTTGGGCGCAAAGGTGAACATACTTTTCACGCAAGTCAAAGTCATATTTTCTATCGGGACATTGATCTCATCAATGAAGACCTGTATAAATACCCGGGTCCCGGGCATTTTATTCAATTGTTAAGTTGTCCTCAAGCCGGCCCGGGGCGGAAATGTGGTACGAACATTGTGTACTAAATACACAATCTAAATTCAGCCGGAAAATTGGCAATATGCTGCTGGAAAGTTGGCAATACCTTTTACTATGAACATTCAACAATTGGAATACATTGTGGCGGTTGACAACTGCAGGCATTTTGCGAGAGCTTCGGAAAAGAGCTTTGTTACTCAGCCCACGCTCAGCACGATGATCCAGAAACTGGAAGAGGAGTTATGTATAAAGATCTTTGACCGCAACAAACAGCCCGTGACCCCCACCCGCGAAGGGGAGGAGATTATCCGGCGGGCAAAACAAGTCCTTAATGAAGTGAAAGGACTCAGGGATTACGCAATCGGTTTAAAAGAGGAGACCGGCGGGGAATTGCGTTTGGGCATCATCCCGACACTCGCTCCCTATTTGTTGCCGCTGTTCCTGAAATCATTCCGGGAGAAGAACCCCGCGTTGATCCTCTTTATTAAGGAGATGGTAACGGATGATATCATAACAGGTTTGAGGACCGGTGAGCTGGATCTGGGTTTGCTGGCTACTCCGCTGCATGAGGAAGGGATTGAGGAGCATAGTCTGTTCTGCGAAGAATTGTTGGCCTATGCGTCTTCCTGTGCAGGTCTTTCCACCGACGGAGGACTGGTCGAGCCCGAAGAAATAGATGTGGAAAAACTGTGGTTGATAGAAGAAGGGCATTGTCTCCGCAATCAGGTCCTGAATTTGTGCGAGATGAAAAGGAAGGGAATAAAAAACGATACCATTCATTACCAGGCGGGCAGCATCGAGACGCTGATCAACCTGGTGGATAACCATCAGGGATTGACCATCATTCCCGAACTGGCGACGATCAACTTAAATCCATCACGGCAGAAGAAGGTCCATCGGTTTGGCGAACCAAAGCCCGTCCGTGAAATCAGCCTCGTGGCTGCGAAGGATTATCCCAGGAAGAAACTGCTGAAAAAGCTTAGGGAGGAGATCTTAACCAAGGTTCCTGTTGAGAAGAATGGCGGCGACAATCGAATACTTAAAGTCAATTTGGCAGATGGCGCGGTTACGAGTTCCAATCGATGATCTGGTAGAAGTCGTCTTTGAAGCTGTCGCCAATGGGGATAATCTTCTTGCCGACATAGATCTCGTTGCGGGCGATGGAGTCGATGTGGGCGAGGGAGACGATATAGGAGCGGTGGACGCGGATGAACTCCTCCGAGGGCAGTTTGAAGGAGAAGGATTTCAGGTTGTTGAGCGTGAGGATCG
>DATMLR010000434.1:0-8264 GCA_035570015.1 Puia sp. | reverse complement strand
CAGACTATCCACCAAACGCATGCCCTCATTTTCCGTGGTGGCTCTCAGCGTCCTCGGAAACATCGACTTTTCCCCATCAACAATCGGACTTCCTATGATCATCCGTGGTCCGACAAAGCGCCCCGAGTCTATATCCTTTTTCAGCTTTAGCACTTCCTCGCTTCCCCACATATCCCTTATTCCCGTTACCCCATTGACAAGGAACATCGGTATATATTCATACCGGTTCGAACTGTCGTCGCCGGCATCATGGATATGCATATCCCAAAGCCCCGGTATCAGATATTTGCCCGTACAGTCATAAACCGTATCGCCCGCGGACGTCCCTGCAATAGAAATTGCCTCGATTCGATGCCCGCGAATCTCCACCGTCTGGTTTTTAATAATAGCTCCCTTTTCTACGTCTACTACATTCACATGAGAAAGATAATATTGTCCCCGTGCGCCGAAGGCGCACGACAACACAAGCACCAGCGTAAGCAACTTTCCCGCCAGCCCACCCTGATCGATCCGCTTCGATTCATACTCCTCCTTCCACGCATGTTTCCACCTTCGGTGACTCCAAAGCCACATATCCGGCCGCCGACGGATCACCGCCTCCAGGTACCGTACATATTCGCGCGTCAACTCACCTTCCGGCAACTCCGCCGCATCCATACAAGCGATCTTTATCGTAGCATGATAGTGCCCGCGCCGCGGTTTCTCGATCGAAGCGAATACCACCGGCAAATGCCCGCTCCGCGCTCCTTTCTCCGGGCCGGCCGCAAACGGTGTGGCCCGGCCCAGAAAGTCAATCCAGTAAGAATTCTGCATATTCCCCGGACTTTGATCAGCCACAAGCCCGAGCAGGTACTGCGAAGACTGATAGGGGACGATCGCATCCTTCATATCCGGCGCCGGCAGAAAGGCATTCCCGTTACGCGTCCGAAGTTTGTAAAACAGTTTCTCCAGCGGCTTATTGCTGATAGGCATGTAGACAACAAGGATCTGGTATTTCGTCAGCCCGGTCAGCACCAGCTGCCCCCATTCCCAGTTGAACGTATGTCCCAGATGCATCTGAACGCTTTTACCCGTCGGATACAATTCGTCCAGCGCGGTCACATCCACCGTGAAACGCCGGGCCAGCCATCGATCACTCGCCGTTACCAGCTTCACCACCTCCATAAACGAATCGATAAAGTTGTGATAGAATTTTTTTGCAATCCGAACCAGTTCCCCCTCCGTCTTCTCAGGAAAAGCCCGGCGCAAATTGTCCATTACCAACTTCCTGCGATAACCGACGACGTAATAAACAATGCCATAGATGGCGTCCGACACCAGGTAAAGGATCCGCATCGGAAGCAGCGACAGGAGATAAAGAGATCCGTACAAAAGATAGTACATGATGGAAATGATTATCTGGTTACCTTGAAAACAATGGGTTGCCTGACCAGCGCGCTAACTTTCTCCCCATACCATTCCGTAGGCTGCCACCGGGGAGATTCCTGGATGACCCGCACGGCCTCCGCCGCCAGCTTGGGATGAACTTCATTCTGGTTGACCACGCGAATATCGGAGATCAGCCCGCTTTCATTCACGATAAACGTCACAAACACCGTCACGGACGCCTCATCCTGGCCCTTTGGCAGCTTGACATATTTGCCGGCAATCTTTGAATCCAGATTTCCCTGGAGATAGTTGAGCCAGCTGTTCGAATTCCCCGGAAATTTCGCCCTTCGGATAAGCGACCCGATCTCAAATTTCTTCTTCGGCAGCGCCGGTAGGTCAAAGACATGATCATCGATCTTTTTAACCTCCACCCGAACACAGCTGTCCGTATGCACGGCAAAAGGATACTCCGACCGGACCCACAAATAAACGGCGCCGCCTGTCTCCCGGTCAAAAATATCGAAATGTCCGATCGTATTGCCACTATCGGTTTTGGGATCCTTTAATAGGTCAGGAGAATAATAATACCGCCACGACACGTTCTGTGTCCTGATCGTAATCACCTTGCAAGGATATTGATCGACCTTAAAGATCGAATCCGACTTGGTAACACCCGTCACCGTGGAAGTGTCCGCCGAATAATCCATCCAATACAACGTGTCGATCCTGGCAAACTTCATATAGACTTTTTTTTCCCCAGGCACATAATACTCCTCCGCTCTGGAGTTACTCCGCCGGATGCGCCCTTCCTTCATATACACAGAGAGCAAAGGACCTTGCGCCAGCATCTTAAAAATATCCTGCTCGCTCAACCCCTGTCGCGAATATGCGGAGACAGCATATTGCAGCTCACCTTCGAAATATTTCACCTGCCCCATACAGACCAGTGAACCCAGTAAAACTACCGGACATATAAGAAGCTTGATCATGCCCCTGAATATATACATTTTCCCGGAAATTTGCCATTGACAATGAGCCACCTGCCAAAACTACTGACCTTCTTGCTCGCGATCCCCGCGACCGCCTACAGCCAGGCCGGCGACAAGCCACGCGACACGGTCCTCCCGGCGCCGAAGGCAAAAACCATGCAGGAAGCCACCGTAACAGGCCACATCCCACCCGTCCAGCACCGAAAGGACCGTACCATCATCAATGTCGAAGCCTCCCCCACCAATACCGGCGCAACCGTACTGGAGGTGCTGGAAAAATCCCCCGGCGTCACCGTAGACCGCAACGGCGGCATCACCCTTAACGGCAAGTCCGGAGTCCTCGTCATGATCGACGACAAGCTTACGTATCTCACCGGTCAAGACTTAAACAACCTGCTAAGTAGTATGAATGCCGGAGAGGTCTCGAAAATCGAGCTGATTCCAAACCCTCCCGCCCGGTATGACGCGGCAGGCAGCGCCGGGATCATCAATATCCGAACGAAGCGGAGCGAAAATGCCGGCTTCAATGGCAGCCTCACCGCCTCCTACGCCCAGGGCGTCTATCCAAAGACCAACAACAGCCTCGTACTGAATTATAAGGCGGCCCGCATCAGCGCATTTTTCAACTATACCATCAATGACGTCGGATACCTGACCAATCTCTATGCGTACCGCAAATATTATGATCAGACGGGCAACGTAACTGCCATCCTGCAGCAACCGGCTTATTTCAGCGGTACCGTCATCAACAACACCGCCAGAACAGGGCTGGACTATTCCCCATCGGCCAATACCACGATCGGCCTGGCATTGACGGGCGTCGATATTCACCGGCATGGCAACAACACGGGCCGCGCCAACTGGCTGGATTCCGCCGGAAACATCGACTCATCGGTACTCACCAGGACGACGCCGGACAACAGTTTCAAAAACGGGGCCGTCAACGTCCATGCCCGGCAGTCCCTGACAAGGAACACCGAATTACGACTGGATCTCGATTACCTCCACTATCAAATGCAGCAATCTCAAGCCTACGACAACCAGTTGCTGGAGCCTGGCGGCTACGATTCGGTGTTCAGAAGCTCCATTCCCACTACGATCAATATCTTTTCTGGTAAATTGGACGCCGAGACTCAGCTGGGCGGAGGCATCACCCTCCAACTCGGCGTCAAAACATCCTCCAGCCACACCTCCAACGCCGCCACCTATCAGGACCTCGAATCCCAGCAATGGGTGACCGATGAAACCCGCAGCAACGGATTCGTGTACCAGGAGAATATCCAGGCAGCCTATGCGTCTATCGAAGGGAAATCGCACGCGATCAGCTATCAGGCCGGCCTGCGCTACGAGTATACAACCTATACCGCTGACCAGGCTGGGAACAGCCTGCAAAAGGACTCCACGGTTTCCCGAAACTACGGGAGTCCCTTCCCAAGCGCCAACCTTTCCTGGTCTATTGATTCACTGCACAGCCTGACACTAACGTTGGGACGACGGATAGACAGACCGCCCTTTCAAAACCTGAACCCCTTTTTCTATATCATCAACAAATATACCTATGCGACCGGCAACCCCTATCTACTCCCACAATACAGCTGGAATTTCGAGCTCACCCACCAGTACGGCGACCTCTTCACGACAACACTGTCGTATAGCCTGCTGACAAACTACTTTTCTCAGATCTTTCTGTCGGATTCAACCGGCACGATCCTGTACTATACCCAGGGCAATGTCGGCACCGTGAATAATTTCGGCGCCTCCGAAAGCGTCAACTTCAAGCCGACTCACTGGTGGACCCTCCAGGCCGCCGCCTTCTTCAATCATAAACAATTCCACGGATTCAACGGAAACAACTATTCGTCGACCATCAGCCAGCTGACTGTAAATGTCAACAACCAATTCAATTTCCGGAGCGGCTACACCGCCGAACTGTCCGGCTTCTATACCACCCGCGCACGCGAAGACATCCAGGAGTTACAGTATCCGACCGGCCAGGCCTCCACAGGTCTAAGCAAAACGGTCTTCAAGAAAAAAGGAACCGTCAAACTCAGCTTTCGTGATATGTTTTACACGGGTTCCTTCTCCGGACTGACCTCCTTCCCCGATGCCAGCGAATATTTTAAGATCAAAAGAGATAGCAGGGTAGTCGCACTATCCTTCACGTACCGCTTCGGAAAGTCCTATAAGCTGACCAACCACCAGGGCGGCGCCACCGAAGAGCAGGAAAGAGTTCAAACCGGAAATTGAACCACCCGCCGTCGAACGCCCCCGTCTCCCTCTAAGGCCCGCAAACAACCGTTGTAGTCGCCAGAACCGTATACGGTCGCCATCCCAACGTCGTAAAAACCGGCGCAGGTCCCGCCATGATACTCTGGATCGCCGTATCCGATGTCGCCGTCATCTGAATGTTCTGCAGCGTCAGCGGCAAGGGGCCATCAACATAAGTGTTGATACAGGGTGTGCCGACAGGGTCGTTTCGTGTCACTTCAAAGCCATTACTCTGGCCATAATTCCCGCCAAAATTGCATAAATAAAAAAGCGCATTCTCCGCGGGGTCGTACAACGAAATTCCACCGCGATCCGTCCCGATGTCATTGTCGGCAATGGTTTCCTCAGAACTTTGCAGGTTGAGATTCAGATCGAGAACATAGGTATCGAATCGATAAAATCCGCAGGTCGAATAATAAATACTGTTTCGATAAAAATTCACTTCGTTGATCGCGAGTCCGGCTACACCACCATTGGTAGCTGTCGCATATCCACGGCAGGTCTGGACGTCGCCGCTTAACGAAACCAAATTGAAAAAAGGCGCGTAAAAAGCGTTTTCTTCATTAATCTGATCGGCCAACAAAAGGTTATTCGCCCCCGCAGGGATCAGTTGAACGGGACCGATCGGCGCCGCAAACGACGGCGTATAGATTTTTGCAAACTGCAGGTTCCCTGAAGCATCCAGTTTGTAGAGCCGGTCCGTGCTGGGCGCATACGACCTGCTATTGGCACTCGATGCGACATATATGCTGCCATCAGCCGTTTCAACCATCGCATGATTCTCCGGGCTGAGCGAATTGTTGCCATCACCATAAAAATCGTTGTCGAGAGACTCCTGGTTAAAATTGACAATGGTCGACCAGACAAGCTGCTCGCTTGTTGTCAGCCTCAATACAACGAATCCGCCAAAACCCTTCGCAAATAGCGCGACATCCCCATTCTGCAACGCCGTCAGCGAATAAGCCCTCCAACCCTGATAGTTGCTGAGACTGCCCGACCACAGCATATTCCCCGACGTATCGAGCTTGGCGAGGAACAGAATACCCGCCACCCCCGAACCGGCAAAACTATGGCCGCCGATCCAGATATTATCGTTGTTATCGATGGCCGCACAGGTCACGAGCTGGATATAGTTACTGTCGGGCAGATCATACGACTTGACCCAATTGGCCGCCCCGTTGGTTTTATTGATGGAGGCAATCCGAAAACCTTTCGCACTATTCAACTCCTGCGTGCCGCGGCTGGCCACCATGATTTGAGTATTCGAATCGGATTTTAGCTGGAAATAACCCAGCGCCTCCTGAAAAGGCGCAATACTTCCGTCTTCAAGCGTTTCCTGAATAAGAATGTCTTTGAAATAACGAGCGACCGTATCGGCCTTTCCACTGTTTCCGCCATTTCCGGCGTTGTGTTTTTTGCATGCAGTCAACAAGATCAGACCGGCCAGAACAAAGTGCAATTTCATATGAAGGTTGGGGTTTTAGGTTAACGACTACAAAATACAACTTTTCCGCATTTCCATCAACCATCTGAAGGTTCAGTGATACCCGGATTACGATTATAGTATATTCCAGCGGTGATTCATCTCCGACTGCAGGTAATCGATAAATCTGAAAAAATAGTCGGGATATTCTTTGTTGTTCAGAAAGGCGATAAAGTGTCTTCGTTGTAATCCGTTCTTTCCTATCCTGACCGCCTTTAGGCCGCTGGTATCCCGATAGGGTTGAAAGGCCCATTTGGCCATTGACATCACTCCGAGTCCCGCCTTTACCATCTCGATTGAAGCCTCTGTCAGCGGCAATGCGGTGATTTTTTTGGGTGAAACCTTTGCCGGATTGAGCAGCAACTGATGAATGGTTACCGCTTCCAGCGGAAAGGAATGAATGAACAAATGCTCGCCGGCAAAGTCTTCCGCGACCACATGCTTTTTACCGGCCCAGGGATGCTCATCCGCTACCACCATGACCATCTCGTCCTGGAAGAGTTCCATATAGCTGATGCTGCTGTCCTTTACCTGATCGGTTACAACAGCGATGTCCAGTCGGTTATCCAGCAATTTTTTCAGCGGCTGATGTGTGGCCTCGGTGACGATGGATAATTCAATGTTTGGATAGACCTTATGAAACACCTTCAAAACGGATGGAAGCCAATGATAGCCGGAATAACACTCCGTGCTGATCCTGATCTCTCCCGTCTCCCCAAATACCAACGACCTGATTTCGTTTTCGGTCCACTGGAGTTTGCCCAAAATCTCTTTGGCGGCTTCATAAACCTTCTCACCGGCCTTGGTCAACACCATTTTCTTGTTTTGCCGCAAAAATATCCGGGTTCCCAACATAGATTCCACCTCTTTGAGCTGATGGCTCAAGGCAGACGGTGTCACATGCAGTTTATCGATCGCCCTGGAAATACTGCCCTCTTCCACGATTGCCCTGACAAGTTTAAGGTGTCTTATTTCCATTGACATGGGGTAAAAGATTAAAAGTAGGCTTTTTTCCTTCACTTTTTCTCACAACGGAGCCGAAATTCCCGTAGCAGGATGGGGAAGAAGTCCCTGAAATCCCGATACCTGAAGCGGTCCGGATAGTTCTTCTCGATGATGTCTATTAGTTCGGGCACATGGATACTAAATGTGTTTACCGTCAGTCTCTTCAATTCTGCATCCCGATCCATCTTACCTGTCTTTATCCGCAGGTAGCTGGTTATTGCTTGGGTGACGTTCTCATTAAACCAGGCCAGCCAGCCCATGCCGGCCGAATATTGCCGGACCACCGTATCCTGACCGCCTGCCGTATCTCGGGCGGCTATCGGTCCCAGGGAATCGATTGCATCCTTGTACTCAGCAAAGAGATCGTTTAGGTACGCATGCCCCATTTCATGCCATAGTAATTGGGAGGCCCAGATCGGGGAAAAAAAACTGGGCTCGAGGGTATCCGACTCTTTCTCGCGAATAATACTCGAATAAGCGATCATCAGAACCATGGTATTTTTAAAATAAGGGTTGATGACGCTCATGTCGGGGACGGCATAGGTGCCACAATTCATCGCGCCCAGCGTAATAATGATCTTTTTTGACGGGACAAACCCATAAAAATCATCCAAATCCTTCAGCAACCCAGATTCATTGAGGTTCCGGTTAAAGGAAGCGATCCATTCCTGATATTCCTGCCGGTGGGCCTCATAAAACTCTTGGAAATGGCTACGTTGATAAAACCCGAGACAGGCCGCGAAATAATCCTGGATTTGGGCTTTGTTTTGGCGAAAATTCTCATAGCCGACCAAGGTCTCCGGTTGTGAAAGTTTCAGGTTGGGATAATCGTAAAACGCCCAGCTCAATCTGACTGGAAAATCGCAATTGATATAAGGAAGCCGCCTCGCCTTTTGAACAGCCGGATCATTTTTGTATGGAGCGAAATATTTCAAGACTTCCATGCGATAAGTGGACCGTTCAATTGGTGCAGAATCCGACAACAAATGCACCGTACTTAACAGCTCGGATCCAGGATATACGACGACGTCTACCTTATGTTGCGCACAAGATGGATTGGTCGACGCACACAGAAAACAAAGAAAGTAGAAAGCCAGCCGGCTTTTTGGTAGACGTGGCATATTGAAATTAATTAGGGTATTCCCTTCTGA
>DATMLR010000433.1:0-5999 GCA_035570015.1 Puia sp. | reverse complement strand
AATCACAAATCTCTCCCTCCTGCAACAGGAAGGTTTTCTTTTTGACGTGCCGGGGTTTCAGCCGGCTGTGAAAGAAGGCTGATTCTTCTTCGGTCAATTGGACGTATTTGGCGACGAAACGGTCGATCTCAGCGAACATAGGGAATGAAGGTATGGGGATTTCCGTACTTTTAGGGCATGAATGTTTTGATCTTCAACGGCTGCAGCGACTACAAACCCGACACGACGGGACGCCGGCTGGCGGCGTACCTGCACGAACAACTGGCTTCCCGGAATCTGGCTGTTACGGAGTTCCATATATCGGAAGCGCAGATCCCGTTCTTCGATCAACATGAGCCTCATCCTTCGGCAGTGATCCGGGAGATGTGCGATCTGTTCCTGCAATCGGAACTCCAGGTCTGGCTTACGCCGTTGTATCATGGCGGCATGACGGGGATGATGAAGAATTGTCTGGATTGGCTGGAGCTGACGGCCCGGCTGGATAAGCCCTATCTCACGGACAAGGTAGTCGGGCTGGTGGCCTGGGCTGACGGCGGACAGGCGATGCAGGGCATCAATGCGATGGATGCGGTTGCCAAGGCGCTGCGGGCCTGGGTAGTCCCTTACACGGTCCCGCTTGTGAAGAATCATCTCTATACAGACGCGCACCGGCAGGAATTTGCCGTTGAGCATACCCGTAAGCTGGACCGGCTGATCTCGATCCTGATTAATGCGCGGCAGCTATTCGCGAAGAGCCTGCTTCTGCTCTTGACCCTCTGTTGTTTTGCCTTTGGCGGCCGGGCGCAGCAGGCGGTTTCGGTAAAGGTGACGGGGGAAGTAACTACGCCGTTGATCTTGACGGCGTCGGACCTCAACGCGATGCCGCGGACGGAGGACAGCGCGAGCGATAAGCAAGGTCTGATGCATCATTATTCCGGGGTGGCGATAGCTGAGATATTGAATAAGGCAGGAGTAACGACAGGCAAGCAGCTGCGGGGAAAGAATATGGCCAAGTATCTGCTGGTCTCGTGTGCAGATGGTTATCAGGTTCTTTTCAGTCTGGCGGAGCTCGATTCGAGCATTACGGACCGGGTAGTGATTCTGGCCGATCACGAGGAGGGTAAGCCATTGGCGGCCGGCGTGGGTCCATTCAAGCTTATCGTGCCGGGGGAAAAGCGTCCGGCGCGGAATTGCTTTCAGGTTACGGCGCTGGCGGTCGGCATGGCGAAAGAGTAGACAAACTTCCCAAATGAATATACACAAATTAACTCTGCTGTTTGCGGCGACACTGCTGGTTGCCGTTACTTCTTCGCTTTCCGCACAGGAATTACATGCGCGTTGGGACGAGCTCACAGCCAGCGACTGGCCCAAGGCCCTGGAGCGTTCGGGGCGGACTTGTATCCTTCCCATAGGGATACTGGAGAAGCATGGTCCTCATGCGCCGATCGGCGCCGATCTGATCCAGGTGCGGGAATGGGCTGCACGGGCCACCAAAAAAGAATATGCGGTGGTCTTTCCGGATTATTTCTATGGGCAGATCAATGAAGCCCGGCATCAACCGGGGACCTTCGCATTGCCGGAGCGGGTGGTCTGGGACTTGCTCGAGGCCACCTGCGACGAGATCGCCCGCAACGGGTTCGACAAGATCCTCATCATTAACGGGCATGGCGGCAATCCGGAGTTGATCCGGTATTTCATCCAGACACGGCTGGAGAAGCGGCGGGACTATGCCGTTTATTTCTTCGAATCGCACGGTGACTCGGCATACACGCGCCAACTGGCGGCGATCCATCAATCGGACCCGGCGGGCGATCAGCATGCTGGAGAACGGGAAACGTCTGCGCTTCTCTATCTTCGCCCGGACCTCGTGGAGATGGATAGCGCCAAAAATGAATCTGGCGCCAACCTGCGCCGGCTGAGCATCCCCAATGTCTACACGGCAATCTGGTGGTATGCAGATTTCCCCAATCACTATGCGGGTGAGGGGTCGAAGGCGACGCGGGCGGAGGGGCAGTTGGTGGAGGAGCACATCATTTCGCAACTGGAAGACGCCCTGAAGGCGGTCAAGGCGGATACGAAGACACTGCAGCTGCAGAAGGAGTATTTCGACCGGGTGAAGGAGAAATAACGGGCGGCGGCCCATGGGCGACGGACTGGCGGAATTTTTTCAGTAACTTTATTGCAAAGGAGGAAATATGGAAACGAGTGAAAAAAAATCCTTCGCGGAGATCATCCGGGGCAGTAAGCCAGTGCTTGTGGATTTTTCCGCGGAATGGTGCCAGCCATGCAAAATGATGCCGCCAATCCTGAAAGAAGTGAAGGAAAAGCTTGGAGAGCGGGTTACTATTTTGAAAATGGATATCGATCGTAATCCGGCGGTAGCGGAGGCCTACCAGATCCAAAGCGTGCCTACGCTGATCGTGTTCAGGGATGGGCAGATCAAGTGGCGGCAGAGTGGGGTGATGCGGGCCGATCAACTAAAGGCGGTGCTGGAGAGTGTGCTATGACTTCACTTGACCAGATACTCCGCTATAAGATCGTCGCTATTTTGCGGGGATGTGCACCGGAACGTGTAATGGATATTGTAGCGGCGCTGACGGACGGAGGCATCCGGCTGTTGGAGATCACGCTGAATTCGCCCGGGGCGCTCGACCTGATCCGCCGGGTCGCAGGGACAATGGGGGATCGGTTACTGGTAGGTGCGGGGACGGTCTTGACGGCGGCGGAGGCCGAGCTGGCGATCGATGCCGGCGCCAAATTTATCTTGTCGCCTTCGCTTGATGTCGATACGATCCAGGTGACCAAGGAGTTGGGTGCAGTCAGCGTTCCGGGTGCATTCACAGCTACGGAAATCCTGATGGCGTGGCGAAACGGGGCGGATATCGTAAAAGTCTTTCCTGCTTCGGTCGGCGCTTCTTATTTGAGGGACCTCCGGGGGCCGCTTCCGCAGATCCGGCTGATGCCCACCGGCGGTGTGAACCTGAACAATATCCGGGAGTTCAGGGCGGCCGGAGCCGTAGCCTATGGGATCGGGAGTGCGCTGGTGCCGGCAGGTCAGGAAACGACTACCGAAGCGCTGGATGCATTGAAACAACGTGCTGCCGACTATATAAAAGCGTTAGTATGAACTTGTTGATCAGTTGTGACTGGGGCACCACCAATTTCCGGCTCAGATTGGTGGACAGCGATCGCCGGGAGTCCATAGGAGAGGTCTCGGGGCCGGAAGGGGTAGCCGCTGTTTATTCCCGGTGGCGGGAGAGCGGTCTTGGTCCGAAAGAGCGGCTTGCGTTTTATCAGGCGGTCCTGGCAAAAGAGATCGACCACCTGCGACGGCAAACGACCTATTCTTTGACCGGTCTTCCGCTGGTCATGTCGGGGATGGCATCTTCCAGTATCGGAATGGTAGAGCTGCCTTATCGATCGGTGCCGGTGGTACTGACGGGACAAGAGCTTATCCGGGTGGCGATACCGGCGATCGAGGGGTTCGAACATTCCATCTTGTTGGTCTCGGGCGTGCGTACGAAAGATGATGTGATGCGGGGTGAGGAGACCCAGTTGGTCGGCTGCGCAGCGGTCGGGAACGACGAGCGCATTTATCTGTTTCCGGGGACGCATTCCAAACATGTCCGGGTGCGGGCGGGGAGAGCGGTTGACATCGCGACGTATATGACCGGAGAATTCTTCCAGCTGCTGGCGACAAAGAGCATTCTTTCTATCTCGGTATCAGCTGCCTCTTCAGACGGGGGGGCTGTTTCCCCGGATTTTATCCAGGGGGTACAGGACAGCCAGCGTTTTGCGAGCATCCTGCACACAGCCTTTCGGGTTCGAACCCGGCAGCTCTTGTCGGGCATGTCCAGGGAAGGGAACTACCAATACCTCAGCGGACTGATGATCGGCGAAGAGTTGAAAGTCATCGCGGGCACGGAACTTCCCATCATGATCGTGGGCGCCGGCAGGATGAAGGAATATTATGCGGCGGCCTGTGAAGAGCTGGGTTGTCCGGAGGTTTGCGTAACGGATGCCGATCAGGCGCTGGTGCGGGGACATTGCCGGGTGCTGGAGTTTGGGGAAGGTGGGATTTGATTACCTTTGTTCAATGAAAATTTTCTTTCTGTCGATCCTACTACTATTTGTCCGGGCCAGCGCGAAGCCAGCTGATCTTTCTTCGATATTGACGGACTACTACCAGCTTAAAAATGCGTTGGTCGCAGGGGACGCTGCCGCGGCAGCGAGCGCAGCCGGCGTAATGCTGAAGGCGATCAACGAAGTCGACATGAATTCCATGTCTCCGGCCGATCACACCCCTTTCATGGCGTTAAAGGACAAGCTGGCGTTTGATGCCCGGCACATTTCAGAATCGAAAGACATCAATCATCAGCGGGAGCATTTCGGGTCTTTGTCTTCGAACCTGTATCAACTCGCTAAACAGGTCAAGCTGTCATCCCAACCAATCTATGAAGATTATTGCCCGATGAAGAAGACGTATTGGCTGAGCGGCGACACGGCGATAAAGAATCCCTATTTTGGCAGCGTCATGCCCGGTTGCGGCAAAGTTGCAGCGACGATACAACCCAAATGAGGAAGTCAAATCTTTTACTGCTGGCCTTGCTGGTCAGCGTGGGCGCCGTGTGTCAGCGCACAGTGGAGTATCATCTTACTATTACGGACACAACGGTGAATTACACCGGCAGGCACCGGCATGCGATTGCGGTGAACGGGCAGCTGCCGGGCCCAACCCTTCAATTTACCGAAGGGGATACGGCGGTCATCTTCATTCACAATATGATGATGATGCCGACCTCCATCCACTGGCATGGCCTGATCGTCCCCAACCGGTATGACGGGGTATCGTATCTGACCTCACCGCCGATCGGGCCGATGCAAACCTATGTGGCCCGGTTCCCGATCGTGCAAAGCGGAACATATTGGTATCATTCGCATACGATGTTGCAGGAGCAGATCGGGCTATATGGAGCGATCGTGATCCGTCCCCGTGGGTGGCGATCGATGAAGGAGCATACCGTTTTACTGAGCGACTGGACGGACGAGCGGCCCGAGGAAGTGCAGCGGAGCCTTCACTACGCCACGGATTGGTATGCGATCCGGAAAGGTAGTACGCAGGACTATGGGCAGGCGGTCCGACGCGGATATCTCCGAAGCAAATTGGCCAATGAGTGGAAGCGGATGCTGCCGATGGATGTCAGCGATGTCGCCTATGACCGGTTCCTTGTCAATGGCCATGGCGAGGACTCGATGCCGGCGGACCATGCGGGGGATACGGTACGGCTGCGGATCATCAACGGGAGCAGCTCGACCTATTTTTGGGTCCGGTACGCAGGCGGGAAAATGAGGGTCGTGTCCAGTGACGGCAAGGACGTTGAACCGGTCGCCGTAGATCGGATGATCATCGGGGTTTCGGAGACCTATGATGTGCTGGTGACGGTGCCGGATTCCGGAAGCTATGAGCTGGGAGCCACGGCAGAGGATAGGACGGGGTATGTGTCGGCATGGCTGGGGCATGGGAAGCGCCATCCGCTGCAGCGGATGGCGCCCCTCAACTATTTCGAGGGGATGAAAATGATGAACGGGATGATGAATGGCAATGGCGGAATGAAGGAGATGGGTATGGCGATGAGTGACCAGAAGATGGATATGAATTCGGTGATGTATCCGGAGGCGGGCGTGGTCACGGATTCGGAGCGCGGCGCGGTCACGCTGAATTATGGGATGCTGCGGTCACCGGCTCCTACGCGGCTTCCGGACGTGCCGGTGCAGGAGCTCCACTTCAATCTCACGGGGAATATGAACCGGTATGTATGGAGCATCGATAACGAGGTGGTCTCCGAGGCAGACCGCATCCTGATCCGGCGCGGGACAAATGTGCGGATCATCCTGTACAACGGGACGATGATGCGGCACCCGATGCATTTGCATGGACATTTCTTCCGGCTCCTGAACGGGCAGGGCGATTATGCGCCGCTGAAGAATGTCGTGGATATCCTGCCGATGGAAACCGATAC
>DATMLR010000432.1:0-7683 GCA_035570015.1 Puia sp. | reverse complement strand
CAGGTTGCCGCCGTTTATCCGAATACCGGCGTCATAGCCGTAGGTATAGACCCCGGAGCTGGAAGAGACGTGATTATAAAGAACTTCGATCCCGACGTTGCGGTTAATATTGAAATTAATCGCGCCGCCGACATTCAGGCCGCCGGCAATGCGGCCATAGGTGTTGTAGTAATAAAAGTCATTCCTTTCAGGAAAAGCATAGCCGACCTGGGGTATCAATTCCACAGAAGTTTGCGCAACGGTACGGCCCGCCGACAGAAGTACAAGCACAACAGATGAGACAATCGATATTTTTCTCATACGTACAATTTATATAGATTAATAGACAGAAAATCCTGCCAAAAGTTTAACGCGCGGGCAGTTTTGAATGGGTTTAACGAATGTTAATCAATTGCAAAAGGGGGAGTTATATTTCCAGCGCCAGCCCGTCATAGGCGAGATGCCGGTTGATCGGAAGGGTGGGTTCGACTATCGAATGCTTACCCAGCTGGTGGCTGATATGGGTGAACCACGCTTCGGGTATACCGAGTTCCTCTACCTCGGCAATCGCTTCCCGGAGGGAAAAATGCGAAAGATGTTTCTCATGCCGCAGGGCATTGAGGACGATCTGTCGGCTACCCCTGATCTTCTCCTTCTCACCTTCATCGATCCGGTTGGCGTCGGTTATATAAGTAAAGTCGCCGATCCGAAAACCGAGAACCGGCATCTTCATGTGCCACACGTAGATAGGGGTTAACGTGATATCGCCGATCGCGAACGGTTCCTTGTCGATGTTATGCAGTTGAAGCTCCGGAATTCCGGGATACCTTACATCGGCAAATGCATAAGGAAACTCCCGGACGATCGATTCCTGAGTCATGGCATTGGCGTAAAGGGGCATGGCCCGGTGCTGAAAAAAATTATAGGCCCTGACATCATCGAGACCGGCCAGATGATCCTTATGCGGATGGGTATATACAACCGCATCGAGACGGCGGATGCCCGCACGGAGCATCTGATAACGGAAATCGGGAGTGGTGTCGATCACGACGGTAGTGGAAGCGGACTGGACAAGGATGCTGGAACGAAGCCGTTTATCTTTAGGGTCGGTAGAAGCGCACACCTCGCAGGGACAGGCTACCATGGGAACGCCGGTGCTGGTTCCGGTACCCAGGAAGGTAATTTTGATTGGCGGATGGCTCACGGAGTAAAGTTACGGAATAAGGCTGGCAGAGAGCACTTCCTCGTATATGCGGCGGGCCTCAGGACTAAGTAACTCCGGTGTGATCTTCAGCTGAGGGATGATGTCAATCAGGGTGCTGATCCGGCCTTCCAACGGCAGGAATTTATTCAGGACCACCACCTTTCGTTGTTCCAAAATACAATAGCCGCTCTGAAAGTTACCCCGTTCATAGCGGACGATATATTCGGCTTCGTCCAGGATCTTCTCGATCTTCTCCAGTGTGGTTTGTGTATACCTCATCGTTGTAAAGTTACGACTTAACTGCCGGTCGCGGTTCTCAACGGTTTCGAAATTATCCACAGGACACTAACCTTTACTGCTCATCCGGACAACGGGGATGATCATTTCCTCCAGACTGACGCCGCCATGCTGGAAGGTATTGCGGTAATAATTGACGTAATAGTTGTAGTTATTCGGGTAACACAGGAACCCGTCGCCTTTGGCAAAAATGAACGAAGAGTTGACGGTCGGGACCGGAAGGCCCGCTTCCTTGGGATCACGGAACGCCAGCACCTCCTTTGGCTCATAATTGAGGTTCCGCCCGTGCTTATACCGGAGGTTGGCGGTGGTTTGCTTATCCCCGATCACCTTGTACGGGGTCTTGACGCGGACACTGCCGTGATCGGTTGCAAGGATGAGGTTGATCTTCTTATCGGCGATCTTTTTCAGGGCCTGGTGCAACGGTGAATGTTCGAACCAGCTCGCGGTAATGCTGCGATAGCTGATCTCGTCGCCGGCCAGCTCCTTCAGCACTTCCATTTCTGTCCGGGCATGGCTGAGCATATCGACGAAATTGTATACGATGATGTTCAGATCATTGTTCAGAAGATTATGGATATTGTTGACGAGATCCTGGCCCGCCTGATAGTTGACGACTTTTGTATACGAGATTTTCAAATGATCCTTTTTCAGCCGTTTGAGTTGCCCCCGGAATAGTTCTTCTTCGTGAAGGTTCTTTCCGCCTTCCTCCTCGTCATTCTTCCAGAGCGACGGGTATTGCTTCTCGATCTCCAGCGGCATCAACCCTGCAAAAATAGCGTTACGGCTGTATTGGGTCGCTGTGGGTAAGATGCTGTAAAAGCTGTCCTCCTCGAGGATGCGGAAGCTCTCGGCGAAAATGGGCTGAATGGCCTTCCACTGGTCGATCCGGAGATTATCCAACAGAATGAAGAACGTAGACGTACCTTTCTCTACATGCGGCAGGACTTTGAACTGGAAAAGCGAATGCGACATGATCGGGCTCTCCGTGGCCCGGGGTTTTATCCAGTTGGCGTAGTTCCTCGAAATGAACTTGAAGAACTCCGTATTGGCTTCTTGCTTTTGTGTTTGCAACACCTCCCGCATCTCGGGACTATCCGATTTTTCCATTTCGAGCTCCCAATAAACCAACTTTTTGTAAATCTCCATCCATTCGTTGTAGTCGGGGTTACTGTTAAGGGCCATGAACAGGTTTCGGAATTGCTGTTGATAAGCCGACGTCGTGCGTTCGGATACCAGCCGTTTATTGTCGATGATCTTTTTCAGGCTGAGCAGGACCTGGTTGGGGTTGACGGGCTTGATCAGGTAGTCGGTGATCTGGCTGCCGATGGCCTCGTCCATGAGGTTCTCCGTCTCGTTTTTGGTGATCAGCACGATGGGCGTCTGCTGGTTGTTCTCCTTGATCTTGGCCAGGGTCTCCAGTCCTGTAATACCGGGCATCGTTTCATCGAGCAAGACCACGTCGATCGGGTTTTCCCTGACATAGTCGATGGCATCGAAGCCATTGGTCAACGCTTTTACTTCATAGCCCTTATTTTCCAGGAAAAGGATCTGGGACTGGAGGCTTTCAATTTCATCATCGACCCAGAGTATTTTACCTAATGACATATGCCACAAACTACAAACTCCTGGCCAATTTTACCTGGTTTTGGGGCTTGTTTACACCCGTTTTAACATATCCGGGCGGGAATGGGTAAATCCACGCGGGATTGGGTAAATTCGCGCCGGAATGGGTAAATCATCACGTAAGATCATCAAGGTATCACGTAAGATCATCAACGATCCCGTATATGGTTTTATCACGCTGGACAATGACCTCCTGCTGAACATCGTTGCTCATCCTGTCTATCAGCGTATGCGGCGCATCCAGCAAATGGCATTCGCCCACCTGGTATATCCGGGTGCGATGCATAGCCGCCTGCATCACTCGCTCGGCGCCTATCACCTGATGTGCAATGCCGTGGCCGAGTTAAAGGCAAAAGGAATAGAGATCAGTGAGGAAGAAGAACTCGGCGTAAAGACGGCGATCCTGCTGCACGATATCGGACACGGTCCTTATTCCCATGCGCTGGAGAACGTTCTGATCCCGGGCATCCGTCACGAACAGCTTTCGCTGGCCATTATGCGGAGGTTAGACTCGGAGTTCAACGGCCAGCTGGAAACAGCGATCCGGATCTTTACGAACGAATATCCCAAAGCCTATCTCCATTCCCTGGTATCGGGTCAGCTCGACATGGACCGAATGGATTACCTCACCCGCGATAGCTTCTTTACCGGTGTCTCCGAAGGAGTGATCGGCTATGACCGAATCCTCAAAATGCTGACGGTACATGAAGGCAAGCTCATGGTGGAAGAAAAAGCGATCTATTCGATCGAAAAGTTCCTGGTATCGCGGCGGCTGATGTACTGGCAGGTTTATCTCCATAAGACGGTTCTCAGCGCAGAGAGGATGCTGGTGCGGATCATCGAAAGGGCCAGAGAGCTGACCCGGGAAGGTGAGGCGTTGAGCTCGTTCTCTCCGGTGCTCGATCATTTTCTTCGGCTTGAAGGAACGGATGTAAACCTGGATCAATTCTGTTTGCTGGATGACTTCGATGTAATGTGCGCCGTCAAGCGCTGGATGTTCCATCCCGACCGGGTCCTCGCTACCCTTTCCCGGGGTCTGATCAACCGGCAACTGTTAAAAGTCAAATTTCAGGCAACTCCCTACGATGAAAATTATGTCGTAGAGTTGAGGTCGGGCGTCAGCCGGGCGCTGTCGATC
This sequence comes from Puia sp., assembly GCA_035570015.1. Taxonomy (GTDB): domain Bacteria; phylum Bacteroidota; class Bacteroidia; order Chitinophagales; family Chitinophagaceae; genus Puia. Next base: position 3,439 of record DATMLR010000432.1, on the reverse strand, counting down.
GGAGCGGCGGAAGCCCAATATTTTGTCTTTACCGGAGAGGCGGTCAACACGACCTATAATCCTGCGGATGAGATGATCAATATCCTGTTCAAGGACGGATCGGTCAGGGATATCTCCCAGGTCGACAATGCCCTGATCCAGCAAACCTTATCGAGCCCAGTGAAAAAATTTTATCTTTGTACTTTCGAAATGTAATTACCAAATATGAAATTTTCCGCCGCACAGATAGCCATGCTGATCAACGGTAAGATTGAAGGCGATCCGAATGCCGTCGTGGGGGCCTTTGGCAAGATCGAAGAAGCTGTCCCGGGGCAGCTGTCTTTTCTGGCCAACCCTAAATACGAAGAGCACCTCTATACGACCGGCGCCTCCGTAATCATCGTCAACGAGATGCTGGAGCTGAAGCAACCGGTGGCCGCAACGCTGATCCGGGTTGCCGACGCCTATTCCGCTTTTGCCAGTCTGCTGACGAAGTACCAGGAGATCGAAGCACAGCAGCTAACCGGCATCCAGGAACCGTCCTATATTTCCAAATCCGCCAAACTGGGTGATAAAATCTTTATCGGCGCATTTGCCTATCTCGGTGAGGGGGTCATTATCGGCGACCATGCCAAGATCCACCCGCAAGTCTACCTGGGCAATAATGTGCGGATCGGCGATCATACCGTCCTGCATCCGGGTGTCAAGATCTATCATGGTTGCGTGATCGGCGCAGGCGTGACGATCCATGCGGGTTCGGTAATCGGCGGGGATGGTTTTGGTTTCGCGCCGCAGCCGGATGGGAGCTTTAAAAAGGTCCCGCAGATCGGGAATGTATTGATTGAGGATGGAGTGGAGATCGGCGCCAACGTGACGATCGACCGGGCGACCATCGGGTCGACCCTTATCCGCAAAGGCGCCAAGCTGGACAACCTGATCCAGATCGCGCATAACGTCGATGTCGGGAATGACACGGTCATTGCGGCACAGGCGGGCATCAGCGGGAGCACCAAGATCGGGAATGGGGTGATGATCGGCGGCCAGGCGGGGATTGTAGGACATCTGCAGATAGCCGACGGGGCCCGGATCAATGCGCAAAGCGGCGTCTCCAAGTCGATCAAAGTAAAAGGCGGCGCGGTTACAGGAAGTCCGGCCTATGACTATACCAGTGCGCTTCGCAGCCAGGTAATCAGCAAGAATTTGCCGGAGCTGAAACAACGACTCAAGGAGCTGGAAGATCAGATCAAGCTTTTGCTGGCGGAGAAAGTGTGAGCTGCCGCCGGCGCGAACCGCGGCTGGGCGCGAACTATCGCCGGGCGCGGAGACAATTATCACAGATCCCGCAGTCTTCCGCATTTCTATCGCCGAAATACGCAGCCAGATAGCGGCTCCGGCATTCATCGGTCAGCCCGAGATAACGAACCATCGCGCGGATACGATCTGCATACGCTTCCTTCCTTTTCCTGTATCTTACCGGATCGATATACAAAACTTCTGCGGCTACCCGGTCCCGGAAGAAATAGAGCTGCGGCATATCCTTCGGCGGCTCATATTTAATGATCCGGAACGCCGCCAGCTGTGCCAGCAGCGTCGTCAGTTGAAACGAATTTGCCCGGATGGCATGGGCCAGCTGCCGCTCCCGGATAAAAACGGGCTGATCCAGGATCCCTTCATATCCGCGAAGAAGAGCATGGACCATGGGCTGGAGGGCGGGATGAGCCGCTTCAAATTCATAGATCCCATCTTTGCCGGTAATAAATTGCACCCGGGGAGGTAGCGAAACCTGCTGCTGAAAACTCAGGACTCCTTCCTGCTCCAGCAGCCGAAGGACATCGGTTACCATGGACATCCCGCACTCGAATCGCCGGCAAAAATCCGGCAGATCGAAATCAAAATATTGCCCCTCCCCGCTGCCGGAAGGTAGCTGGAGATAGTTCATCAGCTGCTGATAGACTTCGCGGATCTTCGTTACCGGCGGATATCGGGCATCGGGGAGGCTCTCCAGCCGAGCCTCGTCGCCGGTGGTGACCAACAGCACCGCATAAGCCCTCTCGCCATCCCGGCCTGCCCGTCCGGATTCCTGGTAGTAGCTTTCGATCGATTCGGGAACATCGGCATGGATAACTGCCCGTACCGCCGGTTTGTCGATGCCCATTCCAAAAGCATTCGTACTAACAATGACCCTTATCCGATCCTTCAGCCAGCCCTCCTGCCGCTCGTCCCTTTCCTCCCGGGATAGTCCGGCATGATACCCGGCCGCGGGTATTCCCTGCCGGGTCAGCCATTCGCTGATCTCCCGGGTCGCGCGTCGGGTCTTGCAATAGATGATGCCGCTGCCGGGCACCTTCTCCAGGATCTGGATGATCTTCTGGGTCTTGCCCACTTCCCGGAATAGGCTATAGGAGAGATTAGGTCGGGTAAAGGGCTGCCGGAAGACAGCAGGCTCCTTCAGTTCCAGCCGGTCGGCGATATCGGTCATCACCCCCGGTGTGGCGGAAGCGGTAAGCGCAAGCAGCGGCACCCCGGGCAAGGCGGTGCGAAGGGCGGCAATGCGCAGATAGGAGGGCCGGAAATCATATCCCCATTGCGAAACACAATGCGCTTCGTCGACTGCGATCAGGCGGACATCCAGCGAAGGAAGCCACTCCGAGAAAAGCTCCGTCTCCAGGCGCTCGGGAGAGACATACAGGAATTTACAGTTGCTGGCGGCGGCGGTCTGCAGGGTGACCGTCAGCTCGCGGCGGTTCATCCCGGTGTGGAGGAACAGCGCGGTGATATTCTTCCGGCGCAAACTGTCGACCTGGTCTTTCATCAGCGCGATGAGCGGGCTGATCACGAGGCAAAGGCCGGGCCTGGCCAGGGCGGGTATCTGGAAGCAAAGTGATTTGCCGCTGCCGGTAGGCAGCAGGGCAAGGGTATCCTTCCCCGACAAGACCGATTGGATAATTTCTTCCTGCTGAGGTCGGAAGCTGGGATAGCGCCAATGCTGTCGAAGCAGCGTAAGCAGAGATTCGCGGGAAAGGGGGTGGTTATCGGTCAGCATGATCGGGCTGGGGAATTTTCTTTGTGTAGAGCCGCAGCGAATTGGCTGCCAGGACGACGTCGCTGAATCCCATCGCCAGCGCGGCAACCGCAGGGACCAGGCCGCCAAAAGCGGCGACCGGGATGGCGATGATATTGTAGGAAAAAGCCCAGAAGAGGTTGCCGCGAATGGTTGAATAAGTATAACGCCCCAGTTCCAGCGCGGCGGGGAGCCGGCGCAGGCCATGCCCCATCAGCACGACATCTGCCGTCTGGATCGCCAGATGAGAGGAGTCACTCATCGAAATGCCGATCGTCGCACCGGCAAGTGCGGGAGCGTCATTGATCCCGTCCCCGACCATGGCGGCAGGCATCCGCGCGTTGAGTATAGCGACTTGTTGTAGCTTTTGCTCCGGCGTCTGTTCAGCCAGTACCTCCG
>DATMLR010000431.1:0-2863 GCA_035570015.1 Puia sp. | reverse complement strand
CCATCGCCATCCACTTCGCCTGGGACTTCTCCTACGCCGCCCTCTACGGCGCCTCCGTCAATGGCTACACCATGGAAAATAGCCTGTTGGACACCGCTATCAATGGTCCCGATCTGCTGACCGGCGGTGACTTCGGCCCCCAAGGCTCCATCCAGGCGGCCGTGCTCTGCCTCCTTACAGGCCTTATTTTCCTGAACCTCAGCCGCCGCCACAACAGAATTGTCCAACCCTCCTTTAAAAACCCCCGCTAACTCCCCCCACACGATTCCATCTTCTCCTTTAACACAACCCGCTCCGCCTCCGACGAAGCCAGCTCGATCGCCTGCCCGAAATGGCCTGCCGCCTTCCCCTCATCCAAACCTTTATACAATTCCCCCAACAACGAATGGTAGAACAAGTTGCCCACAAGCTCCAACCCTTCCGCTTCCGGGATCGCCGCTTCTTTCCCATAGACCCGCGAATATGCATATGCCCTGTTCAATGCAGCAATCGGCGAGTAGGCCTGCACCAACAGCCGGTTATAGAGCATCAGGATATTCTCCCACTTCTCCCGACCATCCCCCTGTTGCGTATGCCACCATGCGATAGCCGCCTCCAGGTGATACCGCGACAGCACCCCCGCATCACAGGCCTTTATAAAAAAAGAATTCCCACGGTTGATCAGTTCGGTATTCCAAAGCCCGCTGTCCTGCTGCTCATAAAGTACCAGCCCGCCCGCTTCATCCACCCGCGCATCCAACCTCGACGCCTGGAAGCACATCAGCGCCAGCAGCGAGTAGACATCCGGCCGAACGATCGCATTTCCCGGGCCTCCCCGATTTTCTGTCAGTAGATAAGCAAGCCGCATCGCCTCCAGACAAAGCTCCTTCCGCAACACCTTATCCGGGCTCGCTGAATAATACCCTTCATTAAAGAGCAGGTAAAGTGTAAGCAGCACCGCATCCAGCCGCGCATCCGGCACCGGACCCAACCGCGCGTCCAGCCCCCCCTGATCCGGCAGCGTCAACGTCACGCCGCCCGACCTCAGCTTCTCCTTCGCCCGATACAACCGCTTATTAATATTGGCCTTCGTCGTCAGCAGCGCCTGTGCGATCTCCTCGATCGTAAACCCGCACAGCACCCGCAGCGCCAGACTAACCTGGGCCTCCACCGGGATCGACGGATGACAGACCGCAAACATCATCCGTAGCTGACTATCCGTAATATTCTCCGCCGAAATATCCAGTTCCGGCTCCACGCTGATAGGGCTGCCTTTCTCCAACTCCCCTTTGACCTTTTGCCGGAACACCCGATCATGCCGCAGCCCATTCAAGGTATTGTTCCTCGCCACCCGGTAAAGCCAGCCCACCGGATTATCCGGCACGCCCTTCAGCCCCCAGGTCTCCGCCGCAGCCAGAAACGTTTCGCTGACGAAATCCTCTGCCGCATCGATTTGGTCGATCCCGAATCGGCTACAGATCAGCGCTACCATCTTGCTGAATTCCTGTCGGTATAGCTGTGGTATCAGGTTTGATTGATCCACCGGCTTCTATCGTTTATTCATTATTGTCCGGCGCCACCAAAGGTCGCACCTCTACCTTACCAGCGCCGCCCAACAGGATCGGACACCCTTTCGCCAACTCCGCCGCCTCATCGCCATTTTCCGCCCGGACGATCACATACCCGTTGATGAACTCCTTCACTTCCGTGTAAGGCCCATCAGATACTACCCCGCCGGAACCTACCCACTTGGAATCTTTCACGCCCAGCCGGTTACCGCTGCTGACCAATTTGTCCTTCGCCGCAATCCCACCCATCCAATTCATCCAACTGGTCATCCGGGCCTGCATCTCTGCCGGAGATATCTCGGCTCCCAGGCCAGGCTGCACTCTGAAGATTAACGCAAACTCTTTCATAACAATGTTTTTTAAGTGATTAATGCCCTATAGACACCGGGGCTGCCCCCGATAGGACAATCGAACCAACTATTTTTAAAGTTCGCATTTTGCGAACTCCAATTTCCAAAAAGCGCATGCCCCCGGTACCCAAAATACCCATTTTTTCAATCCCCTTTCACGCTAATTCCCGATCTTAAACGTTAACTTGTTACCCGATCTCGGCCGCCGCGCGCAAACCGCCAGGCCGCGCGCCGAAACCCGGTCTGAGACCTTACAATCAATATACTATGCGTAAAGCCATTCGCATCTTCTGGATCGTCCTCTTCAGCTGCCTCCTCGGCTTCATCATCCTCATCATCTGCATCGCGAAAGGCGCTTTCGGCGAACTCCCCTCCCTCCACGAACTCGAGAACCCCTCCCTCGTATTGGCCTCCGAAGTCTTCTCCGACAACGGCGTCTCGATGGGGAAATTCTATACCAATAAAGGCAACCGCCTCCACGTCGACTACAGGGATATTTCACCCAACGTCATCCATGCCCTCATCTCCACCGAAGACGAACGTTTCTATGAACACTCCGGAATCGACGGAAAAGCCGTGATCCGCGCCATCGTTAAATTCGGCCGGGACGGCGGCGGCAGCACCATCACCCAGCAGCTGGCGCTGAATATGTTCAATGGCGAACGCTCCCGCAACCGCATCCGCCGAACGATCCAGAAGCTCAAGGAATGGATCATTGCCATCGAGCTCGAACGCAATTTCACCAAAGAAGAGATCCTCACCCTCTACCTCAACGACGTTTCCTTCAGCGATAACGTTTACGGAATCCGCGCCGCCGCCCGCACCTTCTTCCAAAAGGAGCCCGACAGCCTCAGTGCGGACGAAGCCGCCGTACTCGTCGGGATGGTCAATAACCCCAGCCTCTTTAACCCCCGCACCAACCCTAAAGCGGCTACTGACCGCCGTAACGTCGTCCTTAGCCGACTC
>DATMLR010000430.1:0-7198 GCA_035570015.1 Puia sp. | reverse complement strand
ATGGGGTGGGGCGGGAAGTGGAATTGGGGCTGGATTGGTTAGCGCCTGGGACTTCGTGGGAGGCGACGATTTATAGTGATGCGTCGGATGCAGGGGTCAACCCAAATCATTTGGTTCGTGAAATCCGCAGGGTCAGGGCGGGGGATAGTGTGTTGGTCCGGCTTGCGCCGGGGGGAGGCGAGGTGATGAGGCTGAAGCGGGAATGAGAGGTGGAAACATTTTGGCGTGAAATTGGCTGACTGTGGGTATGAGAAATCCAATACTCACCTTCCTGATCTTGTTTGTTGGGCTGCGGGCTTGTGCTACTACCTACTACGTATCTTCTATCTCCGGAAATGATTCTTATACACCGGCGCAGGCGACGAATACGGCTACCCCCTGGCGGTCGATGGGGAAGGTGAACAGTTATTGGGGAAGTCTGAATCCGGGTGACACCGTCAAGCTTCAATGCGGCAGTGTTTTCACCAGCGGACTGAATGTCTGGAAATCGGGGACGGCGGCGAAACCCATTGTTGTTACGACGTATGGATCGGGGAATGCTCCGCTGGTTAGCGGGTTCACGGCGCTTACCGGATGGGGCGGGGGTAGCGGCAATGTTTGGCAGACGACTTGTTCGAACTGCGGATTGAGTGCGAATATCGCTATGATCGGGGACAGTAGCCAGCCGATGGGGCGGTGGCCCAATTCATGGTCCAACGCAGACGCGGGATATGCGCAGATCCAATCCTTTAACGGTCTTGTAAGCATAACCGATACTCATATCGGGTCTTCGGGGCATAATTGGACCGGGGCCAGCCTTGTGATCCGAAAGAACCGTTGGGTGATCGAGACGGATACGATTGTCTCGCAAAGTGGTAATACCATTACGTACAAGAGCGGCAGTACATGGTTGCCGGCTGACAAGTTCGGCTATTTTGTTCAGAATAGTGCGTACACGCTGGACCAGCCCGGCGAGTGGTATTTTAACCCGGCCAACAAGGTAGTTCAGGTTTATTCGGTCGGGAATCCTTCGTCGATGAATATGCAGATTGCAAGGATCGATACGCTTTTGCAGTTCAATAGTGCGCAATATGTGGTGGTGAACGGTATTGCCTTCCAGGGGGCCAATAAGACCGGTGTTTCCATGGTCAGGTCCTATAACATTACATTATCCAACTGTAGCATTCGATTCTCGGGAGTCGATGCGCTCGACATCACAACGTGTGGGAATCTCAACATTAACAATGTGACAATGGATTACTCCAATAATAACGGGGTCATGGCGTATTGCAACAATTCTACGATCCAGGGCTGTACGATTCGGCGGACAGCGGCGTTTCCCGGGATGAACCTGCCGGTCAATTCAGGGATCGGGATCTATTTGCTGGGGAATAGCAACAACATCCTTAATAATACGATTGATACGACAGGTTATACGGGGATCTCTTTCCAGGGAAACAGTAATACCGTCGCCAACAACCTGGTGAATTATTTCTGTTTTGTGAAAGATGACGGCGGCGGGATCTACACCTGGAATGGGAACCTGGACAGTTCGGTCAGTCATGTCACCGGTACGATCAGGAACAATATCGTGATAAATGGGATTACAGCGCCTGCGGGGACGGATAGCAGCGTGGCGGGGATTGCGCATGGCATCTATCTCAACGAAAATACGACGGAGTGTAATGTGATCGGGAATACGGCGGCGCATTGTACCGCGGGGGTGTTTTTTCAGGATGTGCGGAACTGCGAGATCCAGGATAACACACTGTTCGACAATATCGGTCAGCTCGTCATGCGACACGCGTTGGGGACCGGCACCTTTGCGGGCAATGATGTCTCGGGTAACTATTGTGTTACGAGGCTGGCTACGCAGTATATTGTCGAAGTCAGCTCGGTCGGGTCGGTCTCGGCGCTCGGCAGTTATTCTTCGCAGCACAATAACCACTATGCGCAAATCGCTGCCGGCAGCTATTTTTATTATATGGCCATGAGCGATTATAACGGCGCGGGGACGTTTGGGGCCTGGCAGACGACCTACAAGAAGGATCAGACGAATTCGAACCTGCTGCCGGTTAGTTTCCCGCCCTATACAGTCAATAGCTTAATCGGCGGGAATATGTATAAGGGTGGGAGTATCATTGCGCCATTTCTGGATGCGTTGCTTGGAGTGCGGGTGATCACGTCGGCGGGCGTGGGTGCGATCGACTCGGGGTATTATTATGTCCTCAATTATACGATGGCGGCGCCGGACAATCTGCATGTCATGTTGAACTTCCTGGAGGAGAATGTGTCGCCATATACTAAACTGAGTGCTGTGACCAGCACTGCGACGGCGACCCCGAGTCTCAACAATTCGATTGTCTGGCAGGCGACTGGAAATTATTCAAATTCGTTGTTGGTGTTCCAGATCAACAGCAATGTCCCGACGCTGGCCATTTCGAATATCACGCTGTACCTGGCGAATGTGACGCTGAATAACCCGGCAAATGATTATATCTTCCAATACAATGCGTCCAATTCGGCGATGTCGCTGCCGTTGAGTGGTTCTTATCAGGATGCGGCGGGCAATAATTATAGCGGGTCGGTGTCGATCCCGGCATGGGGGTCGGTCATTCTAATTAAATAGGTCCGGGCAGGCTCGAGGGGGATTAGGGAATAAAGACGTCCGAGGGCCAGGGTGCACCGGTGCTGTCTTCTATATATACCATCGGGTAAACTCTGCCGACGGGAGCGACCTGCCAGGCCTTTACCAATTGGGTCGCCCAGGCGATCGTAGAATCGAACAATGCCGCGTCAACATAACCGGGCTGCGCGGTCAGGCAGGAATCGCGGAAGCCGGGATTCGGGTAAGTGAGCTTATTGCTTAAAGGCGAGGAGGTCGCTACCTTCATGAAGTTGTTCAACCAGATCGTATGCAGTGATGACAGCGACTGACTGAATGGACCAGTTTCCGGGGCCGGTCCTTCGTAAATGACGGAGGCGGAAGGCTGAAGGACACCATTGTAAAAGATGTAATTGTCGTTCCACATGAATACTGGAAGATTGTTGTACCAGCGATAGGACAGGATCATGACCTGGTCGACATTGGCATTATACCCGGGCGGGGTGTAGTAATTGCTGTCGACGTAGAAGAATTGCTGGTTGGCGGTGGGGAGGTTGTTTTGGCGGAACAGGTTATTGATCACGTCGAGTTGGGCCTGGGTAAGCGGGGGCGCCAGTGAATCCATGGAGATGGTTTCTTCCGAAATGCACCCCGGGGCGCCGGAATTGGACCCAGATCCCGACTTTTTGCATGATATGATAAAAGTCAGGCAGATAGGGAGGAGGAAGGATATTTTTAATCCCATTTTCATGCGTTTTGGCGCTTTCCATCGATGACAATGGAAATTGGTCATCCGTTGCGGGGTCGGAAGAAAAAAGGGCTATATTTGGACCATCTTAGTTTTCAGGAGTGATGAAGCTACCATGCGTTTTGATGGCGATTTTTATTTGGTCCGTGCGGCCTGCTCTGGGGCAGGTGGTCATATCCGGCACCGTTTATGACAATTCCCAAAAATATACAATGGCTGGGGTGAGTGTCCTGACCACGTCGGGGCTGGGGACTTCGACCGATTCGACGGGGCAATACCGGATCCGGATGGGGTTGGACGATTCCATATATTTCTCGTATTTAGGTAAGTCGACGTTGCGGTTCCCGGCGAAGGAGATCAATCCGAACCAGCCGTTCAATATGGCGCTGGCGATCTCGATCGATAGCTTGCCGGCGGCGTTTGTGCGTGGGAACAATTATTTTCTTGATTCGCTATCGACACGGAAAGAATATGCCAAGATCTTCGGCTATGGGACGCCGTATTTCAATAGTGTAAAAACGACGGGCCGGGGCGGGATGGGTGTGGGTTTGAACCTGGATCTCCTGTTGAACGGCGCGGAGAACCGGCGGATGGAGGCTTTCCAGGACCGGCTAATCTGGCAGGAGAATGAAAACTATGTCGATCATCGCTTCACCAGGCTGATTGTGCGACATGTGACAGGCTTGGTGTCGCCGGCGCTGGATACCTTTATGGTTTTATACCGGCCGACCAGGGAATTCATTCAAGGCTGCGAATCGGAATATCAATACTATCACTATATCCGCGAGTGGAGTCATTATTTTGCCGATGACTGGAAAGAACGGCATCCGGATATTCCGGCCTATCCGAAGGGGGGAGCGGGTGCGGATAGTACGGCGATCAGACAGGCGATGGACAGTGCGGCGATGAAGGTCGATACGGTCACTTCACCAGGCGGCCATCGCTGAGCTCAAGGACCCGATCGCAGTTCGCGGCGAAGTCTTCGTCGTGGGTGACGGCGATGATCGTCTGCCGGCCTTGTCGGGCGATATCGCGGAAGATGTCGAAAACAATCTGAGAATTTTTGGAATCGAGGTTGCCGGTAGGTTCGTCGCCCATGATGACGGAGGGGTCATTGATGAGGGCGCGGGCGATGGCTGCGCGCTGCTGCTGACCACCGGAGAGTTTGCTGGTGAGTTTGAGGGCCTGGTCTTTGAGTCCGAGGTTTTCGAGGTGGCTATAGGCTTTGTGTTCGATCTCGGGGCGGGGCAGGCGCTTGAGTTTTAAGGCGGGGATCATGATGTTCTCCAGCACGGTGAACTCGGGCAGGAGGTAGTGGAACTGGAAGACAAAACCGATGTGTTTGTTGCGGAAGGCGGAAAGTTCGTTCTGGGTCCTTCCGGTCATGGGTTCGTCGTTGATGACCAGGCGACCTTCGTAGTCGGTATCCATGGTGGAGAGGACGTAAAGAAGGGTGGACTTACCGCTTCCGGATTTGCCGACCAGTGCAAGAAACTCGCCCTTGCGCGCGGAGAAGGAAACGTCTTTGAGGACCTGGAACTTCTCCGGTTCGTAGAAATATTTTACGACGTTGTTTACCTGAAGGACTGTGGGCGGTTTCGCGGTGGCGTGGTGGAGGTCGGTTTTTTCCATAATTATCCTCTTATAATGTTAACCGGATCGATGCGGGATGCTTTCCGGGATGGGAAGTAACCGGCGACGAAGGTGGTGATGAGGCCAAAGGAGAAGGCCAGGGTGTAGTCTCTCGGGTCGTAGTCCATCGGCAGGGTGGCGAGGCCGGCGACGTTGAAGGGCACCTGGTTGACCAGCCAGGAAACGAGATAGCCGAGACCCATGCCGATGAAGCCGCCGACGAGGCCGATTACGGAGCTCATGGTGAGGAAGATGCGGCGGATGTCGAAGCCGGAGAAGCCCATAGCTTTCAGGATCGCAATTTCGCGGATCTTTTCATTGATGGTCATGAGCATGATATTATAGATACCGAAGCCGGCGACGATCAGGATGGTAAGGGATACGGCGACGGCGATGACGTCGCGGAGGTTGGAGCCGGCTTCGAGTTGGGCGTTGGCCATGGACCAGGACTCGACCTTGTAGGGGATGAGCGGGGCGATCTCGCCCACGAGCTGGTTAGCGAGTTTGAAGTCAATGACGTTGACCTGGATATCGGTGACGTAGTCCGCGTTCTCGGCGAGGAGTTGGCGGGTAGCGGTGATCGACAGATAAGCCTTTGATTTGTCGATGGAGGTCAGGTTTGTCCGGAAGATGCCGATCACCTTATAGGTATGGGAGACGCCGTCAGCGGTGAGGATGTTGAGGTTATCGTCTACCTTCAGGCTGAGGCTTTTGGCGAGCTCGACTCCGACGATGATCCCGTTGGGGCGGAGGGCGAGGTCGTTCCATCTGCCGCCAACCATCATCTGCGACATCTGGAAGAGCTGGTCTTCGCCCGCTACGTCTACGCCGGAGAGGGTGCCGTTCACCTTGTTCCCTACATTTTTGAAGAAGACGTTGATATTGACTTCGGGCGTGACCGTCTGGACGATGGGAATGGTGTGGAGGTAGTGGATGATTTCCGATGAGTTTTTGATGCCGTCGGTATACTTGATGATCTTACTGTTGTGGATATTGGCGATAGTGCCGGCGGGGTAGACGCGGCTGACGATGTCGCTGCGGTCGGCGGGGCGGTCGTTGTAGATGCGGACGTGGGCGAGGGTGCTGAAGGCGAGGCGATTTTGGGCCAGGTTGACGCCGCTCATAAAGCTATTCATAAAAACATACATGGAGATCCCGAAGGTCACGCCGAGGACAGCGACGATGGTTTGCTTCAACTTCGAGATGAGGTAAGTGTAAGCGATCTGGTAATTTATTGGTAAGTGCATCATTTCGGTGGTTGGATGGATTGGTTATCGTGGAGGCCGCCGGTGATCTCGACCCATTCGAGGGTGCGGATGCCGGTTTGAACGGGTGCGTGGCTTTGGTCGGCGGCCAGGATAACGCTATCGCCGGAAAGGAGGTAGTTGGTGGGGATGACGAGGGCGTGCTTTTTTTCTCCCAGGATAATATTGGCTTGCAGTTGGGTGCCGTTCCGCAGGCCGGGCGGCAGGGGGTTGAAGGTGGCTTCGGCGATAAAGGCCTGGTCGCTGGTATTGAAGGAGGGGTAGATCTTTGTAATTGTCGCGTTGAAGACATGGGCTTTGTCGGTGTTGAGGGACACGAGGGCGTGCTGGCCCAGCTGGATACGCTGGATGTCTTCTTCGGCGATGAGCAGGCGGGCAATCTGGAGGCCTGCACCGAGGTCGGCGATGACGTCGCCTTTTCGAATGAGGTCGCCGTCCTTCTTATAGACGTTCTCGATGCGGCCGTTTGCGGAGCCGATGATGGCGAAGTAGGCGTTGTTCTCTTGCTGCTCGCGGAGCTGGGCGCGGGTGTTCTCGGTATTGAGGTTGAGATTTGTGCGGAGGTCTTCGAGGTTCTTCTGGAGCTGAACGAGGCTTGCGGTGGAGGCGTCGTAGGTCAGGCGGGCGTTGTCGTAGTCGACCTGGGCCACGGCGTGGGAGGGCAGGAGGCGCTGGTATCTTTCGTAGTTCAGCGAGTCGGTAGTCTTTTTGCGTTGGGCCTGGGCGATCTGGGATTCGAGCAGAAGGATCTGGGGGCCTTTGTCTGAGGCGTTGTGGAGCGCATAGTCGTAGTTGGTAGCGGCGTTTGCAATCTGGGTGCGCTGGAGGTCGTTGGCGATGCGGAAGAGAAGCATACCCTTTCGGATGCTATCGTCTTCGGCGACGAAAGATTGTTGGAGGTAACCGTCGGCATAGGCGGTGATCCGGTATTGCTCCTTTGCCTGGGTGGCGCCGCTGGCGAAGACGGCG
>DATMLR010000429.1:0-12592 GCA_035570015.1 Puia sp. | reverse complement strand
CTGTGGAATTCAAAGTATAATACGTGGAATGCGGTGAATATGGGGCCTAAAAAAGACATTGTCGGCATGTGGAAACAGGCGGCGCAAAAACATGGGTTGAGGTTTGCGATCAGCGATCATCTCTGGATCTCGTATAAATGGTTTTCCAGCAGTAAGGGAAGCGATAAGTCAGGGGCGTTCGCTGGGGTGCCATATGATGGCGCCGATCCGAAGAATTTCGAGTACTATGGGCGGTGTGAGGAAGTGTTGAGTACTGACAATGATCTGGACTGGAATGAGAATACTATTCCGGAGGTCTGGAAGCGGCATTGGTTTGACCGGATCAAGGACCTGCTGGATCAGTATCAGCCGGACCTGCTCTATTGTGACGGACAGTTGCCTTTCGAAGATTACGGGCTGAATCTGCTGGCGCATTTTTACAATAAAAATGCAGCTATGCATGGGGGCAAGACGCAGGCGGTTTATACGAGCAAGCGGGCGTTGGACTCGGCGAAGGGGAAGGCGATCTGTGTCTTCGATGTGGAGCGGGGCGTGGTGGATGATATCTGGCCGCTGGCGTGGCAGACGGACACCTGTATCGGCGACTGGCATTATAGCAGGGACATGCGGGGTCACTACAAAACGCCCAAGATGATTGTAGACATGCTGGTTGATATCGTGAGTAAGAATGGGAACCTGATGTTGAATGTTCCGTTGCCGGCGAGCGGGATGCCCGATGATGATGAGTTGGCGGTGCTGGATGGGATCACGAAGTGGATGGCGGTGAATGGGGAGGGGATTTATGGGACGAGGCCGTGGAGGCGGTTCGGAGAATCTGCGCCTTCGGCGGGTGCTTCCGGGGGTGGGGGTTCGGAGGGCGGCCAGTCGTTCAATGAGAGTGAGCGGAAAGATTTGACTTTTTCAGATGTTCGGTTTATGACGAAGGGCGGTGTGTTGTACGCATATTTCATGGGATGGCCGGATGGGGGATCGGTTAAGATAAGGTCTTTAATGGGCGCGAATGTGGAAGGGGTGGAATTATTAGGTCATAGGAAGGTGGAGTTTACGCAGGAGTCGGATGGATTGAAGGTTGTGTTGCCCGGTACGAAGCCATGCGAGCATGCCTATGGTTTGAAGGTGATGGGACGGGGGTTGGTTTAGCGGAGGATGGAGGCCTTTTGGCGGTTTAACGGAGGATGGTGGCTTTTTGGCGGTTGAATTCCTCTTCGGTAAGGGCGCCTTCGTCGCGGAGCTGTTGGAGCTGGCGCAATTGGTTGATAATTCGGTCCTGGGAGTCGGAGGAGGGGTTGTAAGGCGGGTAGGGGCCTTTATAATGGCTGGTGTCGGAAGCGGCCCAAACGAGGCAAATGATCCAGGCGATGAAGGTCCAGCCGAGCAGGAGGTTGATGGCGAAGATGGCGCCGGCGCTTGGGTGGCTGCGGAGGGCGGCGACGATGGTGGGGAGGAAATAAAGGGCAATGCAGATGGTACCGGCGCCGAGGCCGAGGAATCCATGGAATAGGTTGAAAAAGGGAAAGTGATACATGGCGGAATAAATTTACCGATTTTTTTGCTTTGAAAGGGAATACGCGTAACTTTGAATTTCAAAGCACTTTGCGTATGAACCTAGGTTTTGCGAATGAGGAATCCGGGAGCGGAGATTTTGTGAATGAGGAATCCGGGAGCGGAGATTTTGTGAAAGGGGAATCCGGGAGTGGCGATTTTGTTTCCAGGGGTTCGATCGTGCGGAAGATCTGGGGGAGTAGTGATACGGTGATGCTCGTTTTTGCGGGATCGGCGGCGGAGTTCGCGTTGAACAACTCGGTTGACTGGCTATACTATACGGGGCGGTTGCCGGCTGATCCTATTGGGCGGTTGTTTTCGACGGTCCGGTATGCGCGGGACATTATTTTCTCGCCGGTGGACAGGGCGGTGGGGGCTATTGATCAAATCACGGCGATCCATAACGGGGTGGAGAAGAGCAGGGGGATGAAGATCCCAGACTCTTCTTATCGGGATGTCCTTTTTATGCTCATTGATTATACGATCCGGTCCTTCGAGCTGTTGGAGCGGAAGTTGACGGCGGGGGAAAGAGCGGAGATTTACAACGTGTTCCTGCGGGTGGGCGCCCGGATGGGGTTAAGAGGGCTGCCGGAGACTTATCGGGCGTGGGAGGGGATGCGGGAGGATCATCTGGAGATGAATCTGGTATGCAGCGAATTCACGAAAGATTTGTACGGAAGGTATCGAAAGAGTCTGGGTTCCGTTCGATATCGGATCCTGCTGGGCGGACAGGCGCTGCTGGCTCCGGAGCGGGTGAAGTGTTTATTGCCACTTCGGGGAGGATGGTGGATGAGGATGGTGGTGGTAGGATATAAGTTCGCCCGGTTTATTCGGATGGATCGGGCAGTGAAGTCGATTGTTCTGCCGACAGCGTATAGGGCGCAGGTTGCGGCTCTGGATGTGCCTCTGGATGTGGCTGATTGAGGACGGGTGCGTTGGGGTCGATGGGGAAGGGTTTGGCGCGGTTGGAGAAGAGAAAGTAGGCGCAGGTGCCTATCCAGCTAATCCAAAAAATATAAAAACCGAGGTGGAATCGTTCTTTAAGCAGGCGATGACTATAGGTGTGCATGAAGTCCTGGAAGGTGAGCACGAGGCCAAGCCCGCCGGCGATGAGGAAAATAGTACTTACAAGGTTTGTCATCTTCTTTGTCGAGCGTTTGCTCATGATGTGGAGCGTAAAGATGACGGCGAGTTGGAAGAGGGTCAGGATGGTATAGGTCAGCCAAAAGACGCGGAGCCAGTGGTATTGATGATAGGTGGTGGCGATCCCGATCTTGCCGATCGTGGAGATCTTGGAGATCAGATACGTTTCGTACCAGCAGAGGAGGAGCTGTGAAAGTATGAGGGCGAGGAGGCGACGGCTCGGACTTAGCATGAGGCTAATTTACGGAAAATCACGGACCGGATGCGGGGTCGGGATTCGGGGGATAATCTGTATTTTCGGATGTGGGAAATAACTACGACAAGATCGCTAACTATTATGATCGGATACACCACTTGTTCTACGGGCTATCGGAGATCAATGCCCAGGTGGAACTTCTTGGTTATATCCGGCCGGGGGACAGGTTGCTGATCTTAGGTGGAGGAACGGGATGGATACTTGAAAAAATTGCGGCCATTTTTCCAGCGGGGCTGCAGATCACCTATATCGAAAGCAGTGCGCGGATGATTGCGCTGACGAAGAAGAGGAACTGGGGTCTTAACCAGGTGGAGTTGGTGAATTCGGTGGTGGAGGATTGGAATGGGGAAACGGAATACGATTGTGTCTTAACGGGTTTATTCTTCGATAATTTTAAAGATGCGCATGCAGCAGCCATCGTCCGGCAGGTGACTCCGTACTTGAAGAATGGAGGTTACTGGCTGGAATCTGACTACTATTATCCCAGGCGGAGGGGCAAGCTTTGGCAGGCGGTCCTTTTGTATTCGATGTATATTTCGGCGCGGCTGATCTGCGGAGTTGAGGCGAAGCGGTTGCCGGATATGGAGCGGATTTTTTCGGCGGAAGGGTATGGGGTATTGTACACCACGTTCCATTATCAACGGTTCATTCGGTCGGTAGTTTACCGGAAGGGGTAGGAGGACGGTTCATTCGGTCGGTAGTTTATCGGAAGGGGTAGGAGGACGGTTCATTCGGTCGGTGGTTTATCGGAAACTTTCAACTGACCGAATTTGTAGTTGACGGCGAAGCGGAATTGGCGGTAGTAAAACTGGTTGTAGGTGGATTGGGTGAAATCGGGTGTTTTGGTAATTGAATGGCCGTAGTTAAACGTCGCATAGGGGTCATAGATAGTGATGGACAGGATGAGCTTATTATTGAGCAGATCTTTTGTGATGTTATACCTGGAAGAGGTCCAGTGGGCGGTCTTCCCCTGGAGCAGAACTTTCCCGCTTTGATAGTCGAAATCGACATTGATCGTGAAACCATGGTCGAGGCTCCACCGGGCGAACAGGTCGCCGTTTCCCTGAACGCCGTTGTTGCGATAGAATTGGGAGTTGTACGTGCCGGTGATCCAGATCCCGGAGTACTGGGCGTTTACATTCAGGTTTATACGTTTTGTCAAGGGGAGGCTCGTGCTGAAGTTGATCCCTGCGTTGCGGGTGCTTCCGAGATTGGACCAGGTGGATTCAGAGACGGTATCGTTGAGCAGCAGGGTGACGTTCTGGATCGTATTCCCAGCAAACGCATAGCTCAGGTTGAGGTTGACGGGAGTCTTGCCGGGGCGGATGTAGTCGAATTCGAAAATATGATTGGTCACGGGCAGGAGGGAAGGATTGCCTGTGCTGATGAACTCGGGATTGGAGCGGTCGACGAAGGGGTTCAGTTGCTGCAGGCCGGGCCGCTGGATGCGGTTGGTATAACCGATCGTGAAGCTGCCGGTGGCGGGGTTACCGTATTGGAAGGACAGGACGGGGATGAGGTTGTTGAAGTTGCGGGTTAGGGGTGTGATATCGGTGTTCTCCATTCGTAGTCCGGCCTTGATCGTCCATCTGGTGACCTTAAGCTGCCACGAGTTATAGGCGGCGAGGATGGTTTGGTTGTAGGTGAATTGGGTGCCGGTGTTGACGGTAAAGGATGTTTTGGCGCCGGTCTCCATGGTCCAGTTGCGAATGGGTAATATCCAATCGGCCTGGATAAATTGCTGATGAGAGTAGGCGCTATCGGAGGGGCTGATACTATTGGTCCGGATATTGGTCGTCTGCGAATATTGTCCGGCGATAGTCAGGAGCTCGCCTTTTAGGCTGGGGGAGCTGTGCTGGACGCTGATTCCGGCGTCGAGCGCTCCGACGGTACCGGCGCCGATATTCGTAGTTGTGGAGGACTCGGTGAGGGTAGTATTCAGCAGGGTGTTCTGGGTGAAGCGGCGATCGAAGAAATCGAAGAAGCCGTTGATGAGATCGAGGCTATCGGGATTAAAGTTCAGCTGTGTCTGACCGTTATGGATATTGGCGCCGTTGGTGATGACGTCAAGTTGAGAAAGATTGGAAGCGGGTGAGAAATTAGTGAGCTCTGATCCGCTGGCGGTGGTTTTGTCGGGCTGGTGGGCTGCGCCGAGAAAGAGGCTAAGGCCGAACTTCCCGTATTTGGCACTGAAGGAGACGCTGCCGCGTTCGCCGAAGACGGTGTTGTACCGGCCAAAGAGGCTGGCGTTGTAGCCTTCGTCATTCTTCTTCACCGTGATGATATTGATGATGCCGATGACGCCTTCCGCGTCGTATTTGGCGGGGGGCACGGTGATGACCTCAATCTTCTGGACGGTAGCAGCGGGCAGGGACTTCAGGACATCCTGCGGGTTGTTGGTCATGAGGGCGGAGGGTTTGCCGTTGAGGAAGATGAGAAAGTTATTGCTACCCTTCAGCTGGATGTTGTCGTTGCCATCGACGGTGATCATGGGGACTTTACGGAGCATTTCGAGGGCGTCGTTGGATTTGCTTTCGGGGTCGGCCTGGACGTCGTAGCTGATGCGGTCGATCTCCTGGTGGATGGCGGGGCGGAAGGCGGTGACGACGGCTTCTTTTAATTGTTGGGTGGTGCGGATGGGGTCGATGGTGAGAAGGTTGAGGGGGAACAGCGGGACACTTGGCGGTGGGACGATTTTGGCTAGGTTGGGCTGAAAACGGGGGTTTTGGGCATGGGTCATGGGTTGGATAAGAAGAAGGAGGGGCAGTAAAGCGGCGACCGGCTTCATGGGGGCAAGGTAGGATGGGCGTGCGGGGGTATTGTGAGCGGTTCGTTTGGGATTTGTGAGATGTTGGTAGGTAGGTTGATACAATAAGTGTATCGGAAGCGGGCAGTGTCGGGTTCGCGGTGTTGTGTATTGATTTGATTGTCAGGCGGAAGCTAATGTGGCAGGGTTTTCGAGACGCCTGAGTTATTAAACATGAGGGCATGCTAAAAAATTATCTGCTAACGGCCTGGCGGAATCTGATCCGTAACCGGATCTATTCAGTGATCAATATTGCAGGATTGAGTCTCGGGTTGGCCTGCGCGATGCTGATCCTCCTTTATGTAAAGGACGAAATCAGCTTTGATCGTTTCCATGTCAATGGAGATCATATCTACCGGTTGTATTCGGAGGGGAAGGGTCCCGATGGAATAATAAGGCGGATGGGTATTACCGGCGATGCCCAGGGGCCCCGGTTCAAATCGCAGATCCCGGAGATCAGGACATTTGTGCGCATCGAGGGCGGTTATGCCGATGCCAAACTCGGGTCGACGGTTGTCCCGCAGCCTCTCCTGAATGTCGATTCCACATTTTTTACCGTATTCACTTTTCCGCTGCTCAGCGGGAACCCGGCAACGGCGTTAGTGCAGCCAAATACAACCGTCATCTCCGAAGATGCGGCCATCAAATATTTTGGATCGAAGGATGCGATCGGTAAAACCCTGCTGCTAAAAAAGGATACCGGTTTCAAGCCCTATACGGTGACGGGGGTTGCCAGAAGGTGTCCGCAAAACTCCTCTATTCAATTCGACGTGCTGCTTTCAAAGCGCGGCTCCCCGCAAAGTGAGCAGGGCGATATGGCGTGGAGCCAGTTTTTTGAAGAGACCTATATGCTGCTCGATCCTCACGCCAATCTCAAAAGGGTCGAAGACAAAATGACGCAAGTCTTTATAGAGGACAACCCGGAGATGGTCAAACGGATGAAAGCGGCGATGGGCGGGAAGCTTGAGGGGGGGTACAGGCTGCAGCCGTTTACGGATATCCATCTGAACAACGATATGGACAGGTATGACACTGCCGGGGCCAGCAATATCGTGTATGCGTATATCCTCTCCGGTATAGCCTTCTTTATCCTGCTCATCGCCTGTATCAACTTTGTCAACCTCACCCTCGCGCGCAGCCTGAAGCGCGCAAAAGAGATCGGCGTGCGAAAGGTAACCGGCGGTACGAGAAGGCAGCTGATCTTTCAATTTCTTGGTGAATCATTCATCCTTTGCGCGATCGCCTTTATTGTTGCGATTGCGGTGGTCCAGGGGCTGCTGCCTTTATTCAACCGGCTGGCCAACAAGGCGCTTGTCTTGTCCTATCTGTTCGACATGCAGCTGGTTTGCGGGTATATCGCGCTCTTTCTTCTAACTGGCCTCCTGGCGGGTTTTTATCCTGCGTTGGTGTTGTCGGGGTTCAATCCAGTTGAAACGCTGTATGGCAGGATCATCCTTGGAGGCCGGAACTATTTGCAGAAAAGCCTAGTGGTGTTGCAGTTTAGTCTTTCGGCCTTCCTGATCGGTGCGACTGTGGTATTATTTTCCCAATTCAATTTTCTCATCCATAAGGACCTGGGATACGACGATAGTCATCTGGTACGGGTGGATAAGGCTGATTTGACGCGGCCCGAGGCGAGGTTATTCAAAACGGAATTGATGAAAGACCCGGATATTGTCGGGGTACTTCCGAGGGACGGAGGTTATGGCTTCAACCCGGCAAAAATAAATGGCGATTCGAGTATCGGCTGTATCAACGGGACGGTTGATGAATCGTTTCTACCCGTGATGAAGATCCGCGTCTTGCAAGGCAGGAATTTCTCGGCGGCTTTCCCGTCGGATTCGGCCAATGCGGTTGTCGTCAATGAAAGCTTTGTAAAGAAGGCCGGGTGGAAAGACCCGATTGGCCAGCGGGTCAGTATGGGAGAGAAGGAGAATTATCGTGTCGTCGGGGTCATGGGCGACTATGTCTATGGATCGCTGGCTGAAGCTATCCAACCGGAGTTATTGAGGATGGACCGGGACTACGGGATGATCTATATTAAAATAAAGCCTGGCAGCGAGACTGCAAGCCTGGGTCAGATTGGGAGCACGTTCAGGCGGCTGTTCCCTTTGACCCCCTTTTCCTATGTCTTCAAAGACGATGAGAACAGGAGGTACTATGAAGCGGAGGAAAGGTGGAAACAGATGTTGTTGTTCGCCTCCCTGGTGACCATCTTTATTTCTTGTGTCGGGCTATTCGGGCTGTCGGTATTTTCGGTTGAAAGGAGGACAAAGGAGATTGGCGTGCGAAAAGTTCTGGGCGCATCGCCCGGGATTATTGCGGCGCTGGTCTCCCGGGATTTTCTGCGGCTGGTGGTCGTTGCGTTGATCGTCGCCATACCGGCGGTGTGGATTGGCGCGGATAAATGGTTGCAGCGGTATCCGTACAGGGTTTCGGTGTCTGTCTGGATGTTTGCGGGTGTTGGGCTGGCCGTGATGATGATCGCGCTGGTGACGGTGAGTTTCCAGGCGGTGCGGGCGGGGATGGCGAATCCGGTTAAGAGTTTACGGGTTGAATAAATAAAATTGCGGCGGCCCGAAGGGCCGCCGCGTGTGTTAGACGTGCATTAATCTGGCCTGCCTTTATAGGCGGGCCATATTTTTTTGTGTAATCATGTCACCCATGACGATGACGGTCTCTTTGAGATAGATATCGGAAGAGAGGGCGTTGAGCCAGGCATGGTAGCGGTCGCCCTTATCCTTATCCGTGTTGTATTTTGCGCTGTCGACAGCGAGGAACGAAAGGTTCATCGGCTGGGACAGTTTGGCGAGTTTTTCGATGTGGGAAATTGTATCTTTCACTTCCTGTTGGCGCTGACGGTATTTGTCAATATTCAGCGGGTAGGGATGATCTGATTCTTTGTCGAGCCAATCAGCGTCGATCCCGATCTGGTTGAAGACAATGTTGTTCTTTATGCGGTCGTTGCTTTCGCCGGCGATACTATTCATGTTGTAACTGGAATGGAAGGGTGTGTAGGGCGCCCGGGCGATGACGTCATAGGGGAGGGCGTCGGGCTGGTCTTTTTCGCGGTATTTGGAATGTTCGTAGGCATCGGGCAGGACGATATCCGATGCGACGCCGCGGAGCTGGGTAGATCCGCCACTGATGCGGTAGAATTTCTCCATGGTCAGCTTGATCGTCCCGAGGCCACTATCTATTCCCATATTACTTCTTTCGAGGGGGTAGGGCCGCTGGACGGTGCCTTTGCCAAAGGTAGACGTGCTGCCGATGATGATTCCCCGCTTATAGTCCTGGATGGCGGCGGCAAAGATCTCGGAGGCGGAGGCGCTGAATTCATTGACCATCACGGTGAGCGGGCCGGTATAAAGGGCGCCCCGGGCGTGATCTTCGAGGACCACTGGTTTTCCTTCGCGTCCTTTGACCTGGACGACGGGACCCTGGTTAACGAAGAGACCTACCATTTCGACGACGTCGCTGAGGGAGCCACCTGGATTATTACGAAGGTCGAGGACGATGCCGTCGACATTTTCTTCCTTGAGCTTGACCAATTCCTTTGCAACATCGATATAGCAGCGGTTGCCATTGTTGTTCTCGAAATCGGCGTAGAATTCCGGGAGGTAGATATAACCGATCTTGCTTTTTTCGGTCGTGACGATAACGCTGCGGGCGAACTTTTCATCCTGGACAATCTCGTCGCGGATGAGGGAAATGACTTTGATGGTGCCATCGGTTTTTTTGAGAGTCAGGCGGACTTCGGTGCCTTTGCCGCCGCGGATGATCTTGACTGCGTCGGGGATGGTGTACCCGGTGAGGTCGACGGGTTCCTGGCTGCCCTGAGCAACCTTAAGGATGGCGTCGCCGGCATTGACCTGGCCGGATTTCCACGCAGGGCTGCCGGTGAGGAGGCTCGCGATCTTGATGGTGCCGTCGTCGTCCTTGAGCTGAGCGCCGATACCGAAGAAGCGGCCGCTCATGTCTTCATCAAAGGAACGCTTCTCTACTGGCGGGAAATAATCCGTATGGGGGTCCATGCATTGGACGATGGTCTCCACGAATTCGTTGAAGCGATCGTTATCGTTGGCTTTGACTTTTAGGCGGGAGTAGTAGAGGTCCATACTGCGCATGGCTTTCTGGCGGGCCAGGGCTTCCAGCTGGTCTTTGGTAGCATGGGCAGTGGCGGAGTCTTTACCATTTTTGGCCTGGTCCAGCAGTTCGGTGTATTTCTCGAGCGCAAGGAATTTGAGGCGTAGTCTCAGTCCTTCCTTTCGATCCGCATCATTTCGCGGGAAATCAAGGTGGGCATCGTCGAGCACGACGTATTCGTCCTTTGTATAGTCGAAGGGGTGCGAAAGAATATCTTTATACAAGGCTTCGGACTCCTGGAGACGTTTGCGATAAATTTCGTTGACGGTCTGGGCGAATTGTACCGGGGCTTTGCCATTGATCTCATCGTCGATGGTATACTGGAACCTGCGCAGGGAATTGATATCGGACTGCATCAGGATCTTCTTCTCCGGGTCGATGCCGTTGAGGTATTTCCGGAAGACCTCGCTGGAGAAGCTATCATCTATAGGTCGCGGGCTGTAGTGGATCTCTGCGATCATTTCCCCTACGTCGCGGAGGATCTTTTCATATTTTGTCGGGGTGCGATTTGTCGGGGTGCGATGCGGCGGTTTGGGTAGGGCGGAGCTGCGGAAGGGCGCGGCGATGCCGAAAACCAAAATCAACAGGGCCAAGGGCCAATTTCTTTTTATCAGCATAAACTTCAAAGTTCTTGTTTAACGGGTCGACAACCTTAATAGTATGTATAATGCTCTTTATCAAAGATAGTTCAAAGAAAGGAGCGCGTGGGGCACAGGGGTTACATTAATTTATTATCTAATGTTTAAAGACGTAGAATGCGGAGATAATTGAAGTTGAATGAACTTGAATGAAGGATGAACGGGTTTAAGGGTATGGTGTGCGGTAGATTGCCTTTTATAAAAATTATAAAAACTATGCAAAAATTGTGGATAGTCGCGTTGGCGGCGGTGGGGCCAGGATTATGGGGCAGCGTGTTGGGGCAGACCAGTTTCTGGGATAGCCGGGATGCTTATCGGGGACAACGTTTGGTCGGCGATACGCCGCGGATCCGGTTTGAGGGTAGTCGATGGATGGAAGTTGGACGGCGCCGGTGTCGCTCGGGCCGCTGATCAATGACGGGGTAGCGCACCGGTGGGGGGAGGGTGAGGTGGGATCGGTTGTTGAAGAGGTTGAAGGGGGAGGGGCTATGACTTTTTTGTAACCCCTACGGCATTCCAGCCTTTCGGCCCTCTTTCGATGCCGTAGTTCACCACGTCACCTTCCTTTACGGGATAGGTAGTCTGATTAATATGGAAAAAGATTTTGTCGCCATCATTTTGTATGATGAAGCCAAAGCCTCTTGATCCGTCAAAAAAATCGATCTTTCCTTCTTTTATGGGATCGTCAGCTTCTTTTGACCTTGATACACCAATCTCGATATCTTCCGCGTTGAAGACCTTCTTTTTTTGGGGGTCAGGCGGGGTGGAACTGATGTTGCCTTCTTCGTCCACGTAGGCCAGCATCTCATCCAACGACTTTCCTTTCGCCTGGCTGGCCCGGCGCTCTTCCATTTTCTCCCGCTTCTCGCGTTTTTCTTTCTGACGCTGCTTTTCCTTTTCGCGCTTATTGGAGGTCTCCTTTGATCTCGCCATAATTTTCCTGTTTAGTGAATGGCTTTGGTCGCCTTATTATAACACTACCAACGGTTTCTCTTAAACCCGCCGCCGCCATCGCCGCGGGAAGGCCTGTCTTCTTTTGGCCTGGCTTCCACGACTTTGATATTACGGCCATCGACCATTTTGTCGTTGAGCTCTGCCATCGCTTTCTTTGCCGCCGTCTCGTCGCTCATCTCGACGAATCCGAATCCCCGGGATTGACCCGTGGCTTTGTCATTGATGATCCTGGCGGAAGAAACCTCCCCGTAGGGCGTAAATAAAGTCTTAAGGTCCTCGTCGTGGACATTGAAACCGAGGTTTGAAACATACATATTCATACTGTAAAATTAAGGGGTGAAGATAAACCTTTAGTTGTATATTATATCTAATATTTTACTAAGGTATTGGAGTTGAATGGTTTTCTTGCGGATTTGGAGTGAATTCGCTACCTTAGGGAATCCCCTTTATACCTGGAATAATGAACCTACGTCACTCTATTGCTGCCGCATGGCTGCTTGCATTGATTGTGGTCCTCTCCGGCTGCAGGAAACACAATTTCTACCCCAACGTTGCGGCATATCTTGCGGGTTATCGCATCAAGCTGGTCTCCGGAGGAGGGCAGAGTGATACCACCGGAAATATACTGTCGAAAGAGCTTGTCTTTAGTCTTTATGTGAATGGTCAACCGCCGACATCGGGATATGTCAAGTTTCAGACGGTGGATTGTGACGGTAATTTTCAATCCACGGAGTATCCTTTGTCGACGATACAAGCGCCCCTTGATTCGCTTGAGGCCTTTCAATGGCAGTTGAATGCAACAGTTGGCATTCAGACGCTCACCGCCTATTTTCTCGACAGCACGAATGCGGTGAAGGATTCGGACATGGTGACGGCCACGGGTTTGGCGCCGGGGCCGGGGTGGCATACGAGTGGATGTATATTAGCCGGGTATGGAAATATGTTCGGGACGTTTGCCGAGCTACCTTCCGGAAGAGTGCTGGGGGCGTCTCTAAAAAATGCGGACTATCCTTTCTACTCTGATGATGATGGGATCTCCTGGCATCGGTTGATGACGTTTCCCGGTCGCTATGTGATCACCAAACTTGTAACGACCCCACAGAACGA
>DATMLR010000428.1:0-6168 GCA_035570015.1 Puia sp. | reverse complement strand
CCTTGTCGCGCGACAATATCGCAGTTTACCCTGCATAGTTTCAAAGGAATTCATTCCCCTCCCCTACCCCCAATAAATAAATTGATTTTTAAGTTCTGACTAAACCTCACCCGTAAATCAGAATTTCGTCCTCCATGCAATGCAACTCATCCTCCGGATCAAAAACATATATCCGCCAGATATGCTGATACTCCTCCCTTTCCTTCAGCAGGTTAATCAAGGGGGTCATTTCATCATCCTCCTCCCCCAACTTGTGGTTCACCATGACATTCAGAAAGAAATTCCGGGACGACCTTGCTCCCCCGTCGAACTCAACCGGGGAAAGCCATACCTCCGCATACTTCTCGCCCTTTTTGTTGACATCACGAAATAGGCGTTTAAGGTTCTTTATAACGTCCAGCGGATCCATGGTATAAGTTTCCACCTCAAGGTAGAAAATTTCCGGATTATTCCGCGGGTCGTACCCCCGATCATTCCGCCAACTTGAACTCCTTATCCTGGTTCCTCAACTCCTCCAGCTTCTTCTTTCCGTAAGTCATCCTGGTGATAACCACGAAAAGCACCGGCACAATGAAAATCGCCAGACTGGTCGCCGCAAACATCCCGCCCAATACCGTCCACCCGATCGTATTCCGGGCGACCGCAGCCGCTCCCGATGCCAGCGCCAGCGGCAATACCCCCAGCAGGAACGCAATGGATGTCATCAGGATCGGCCGCAACCGCAACTTCACGGCATCCAACGTCGCCTGGACCACCTCCATCCCCCTATCTACCCGCTCTTTGGCAAATTCCACGATCAGGATCGCATTCTTCGCCGACAATCCGATCAGCGTGATTAACCCGATCTGGGCATAAACATTATTGGTGAGAAGCGGTTTGAACCACAAGGCCAGGATGGCCCCGAAAACCCCAATCGGCACCGCCAGCAGGACCGAAAACGGTACCGACCAGCTCTCATACAGCGCAGCAAGGAACAGGAAGACGAAAACGATGGAAAGCGCAAAAATATAGATCGCACTATTCCCCGACTTGATCTCCTGCAAGCTAAGACCCGACCAGTCATAACCGTAGCCCTCCGGCAATACCTTCGCCGCCACCCGCTCCAACGCCTCGATGGCCTGGCCGCTGCTGTATCCTGTTTTGGCGCCGCCGTCAATCTCAGCACTGCGGTAAATATTAAAGTGCGAAATCAGCGGCGCGCTCTCCGTCAGCTTATAGGAAACAATTGTGCTCAATGGGATCATCTCGCCGTTGATGTTCTTTACATAATAGTTGGAGAAGGCATGGACATCCGACCGGAAAGCCGTATCAGCCTGGGCCACTACATAGAAGTTCCGGCCATAAATGGTCAACTGATTGATATAGGTGCTTCCCATATACATTTGCATCGTATTGTAGACATCCGCCAGATTCAGCCCCAGCTTCTTCGCCTTGTCGCGATCCACGTCTACCTCATAGCCCGGTGTATGCGCGCTGAAAAAGGTGAATGCATTGTTGATTTCCGGCTGTCTGTTCGCCTCCGCCACGAATTGGTTTACCACCCGTTCGAAGGTCTTAATATCGTCATTGGACTGCCGTTGCTCGATCTGGATGCTAAAACCGCCCGCATTCCCCAAACCGGGGATAGCCGGCGGCGGAATGACCACAATTCGGGCTCCCTTGATCGTCGCAAACCGTCTTTGAAGCTCCGCAATGACCCCGAGAAGCTGCTCCGATTTTTTCTTCCGATCGTCCCAGGGCTTGAACTGAATAAAGACACTCCCGGCGTTAGACTTGATACCAAAAGTCAGGATGTTCAAACCGCCCAGCGCCGCCGTATGGAGCACCCCGGGCGTAGTCTGGGCCATATGTTGGATGCTGTCCAGTACCGTGATGGCCCTGGTGGTAGACCCGGCTTCCGGGATTTCAAAGGACACATACACCCGGCCCTCATCCTCCTGGGGAATAAAGCCTGTCGGTTTTTTCTCGAAGAGGAAGACATCCCCGATGCCGATACAGATCAGCAGGATAACGACGAGGGGCGCTCCTTTTATCCAACCCCGCACCCCGTTTGTGTAATGATGAGTCACGCGATCGAACCAGTTATTGAAGCGGAAGAAGACCCAATTGAGCCCCCGCGAATTCTTGTCGATATGATGCTCTTTTAGCAACAGCATACACAGCGCCGGCGTCAGCGACAAAGCCACGAAGGCCGAGATCAGCACCGAAATGGCGATCGTAATTGCAAATTGCTGGTACAGCCGGCCTACGATCCCGGGAATAAAACCTACCGGAACAAACACCGCCGCCAGGATCAGTGCGATAGCGATGACCGGGCCCGAGATATCCGCAATGGCCCGCGCCGTCGCCTCCTTTGGCGAAATTCCTTCCGCGTCGATATAATGCTGCACCGCTTCCACCACCACGATCGCGTCGTCCACCACGATCCCGATCGCCAACACGAATCCGAACATCGTCAGGGTATTGATGGTAAAGCCCAGTGGAATAAAGAAAATAAAAGTCCCGACAATCGACACCGGGATGGCCAGCACCGGGATGAGCGTTGACCTCCAGTTCTGGAGGAAGAGAAATACCACCAGCGTCACCAGCCCGAGCGCAATCAGCAGCGTTTGGACCACATCGGCGATTGATACCTTAACCACAGAGACCGATTCAAAGGGGACCCGATAGTCGATATCGGCGGGAAAATATTTTTTTGCATCCGCCAAAGCCTTATAGACCCCATCGGCCGTCGCAATTGCATTGCTTCCCGGCGCCTGGTAAACCAGCAGATAAGAAGACCGCTGCCCATCCACAAAAGAGTTGGCCGCATAGCTGACTTTGCCAAGCTGAACCCGTGCGACATCTTTGAGGTAGACGATCGAGTTTTGCTGCGGATTGGCGCGGATCACGATATTACCGAACTGTTCCTCCGTAGTCAGCCTGCTATTGGTAAACACCACGAATTCGAACGCGGAAACAGTCGGCTGCGGCGGCGCAGATGTCGACCCCGCGGCGATTTGCAGGTTTTGTTCGTTGATGGCGTTTTGTACATCGTTAACCGTCAGCCCCAGTTGTGCCAGCTTGTCCGTTTTCAACCAGACCCGCATCGCAAAGTTATCCGCGCGGCTGAACACGTCACCTACCCCTGGAACCCGCAAAAGAATATCCCGCAAATAGATATTCGCGTAGTTATCCATAAAGGGAATGCTGTGCGTCCCTTTGGGCGAGTAAACGGCCACCAGCAGCAAGATCGCCGGGTTACGCTTCAGTGTGGTGATACCCAGCTTCTGCACCTGAGTAGGGAGCGTCGGCGTCGCGATGCCTACGCGGTTCTGGATATCCAGAGCCACGATATCCGGATTCGCCCCGATATTCAATGTAGCTGTGATCTGGGAGACCCCGTTGTTGGAACTGTTACTTTGCATGTATGCGATACCCGGCACCCCGTTGACCTGTGTCTCGATAGCCGTGGTCGTGGTCTGCTCCACCGTCTGCGCATCGGCGCCGACGAAGGTGCCCGTGATCTGTACTGTCGGCGGTGTAATATCCGGATATTGGCTGATCGGCATACTCACGATGGCCAGCGTACCCACCAGCAAGATCACCAGGGAGATCACGATGGCCGTCACCGGCCTTCTGAGAAATATATTGGAAGACTTCATCTCTGTTTTGATTTTTGGTTCATGCCCCTATTTTGCAGCCCCTCCTGCACCAGGCGCCGCCTTCGGCGGCGCCAGCCGCACAACCGAACTATCCCTTAGTTTTTGTACCCCATCCGTGACCACCTTTTCTCCTTGCATCAACCCGCTCCTCACAACGATATTAGCGCCGATCCGGGTCCCCAGCGCGACTTTCTTCTGCAAGGCCACGCTGTCCTGAACCACGAAGACAAAGAACTCTCCCAGCGCCTCAACAACACTCCTGTAGGGGATCAGCAGCGTGCTGTCTCCCGACGCATGCCTGATCCGGATATTGGTCGTCAACCCCGCCCTCAGATCATCCTTCGGATTTGGAAAAGTAATCCTCGCCCGGAGTGTTCCTGTCGTCGGATCGATCGACCGGTCCAGCAGGTACAGTTGACCCGGATAAGGATAAATGGACCCGTCCGGCAGCACTGCGGTAAAGATCGAGTCCTTCACTTTCACCGCCTTTCCAAAATACCGGTTGAACTGGGGGATCTCCGCCTGGTCAATCGCGATATCGACCGCCATCGGATCTTCAGTAGACACCGAATTCAGCAGTGTCTGCGGATAAACGGCCGTCCCCACCTTGACCTGTGAAATGCCGATCGTACCGTCGAACGGCGCGTAAATCTGAGTATACTTCAGGTTGGTCTCGACACTGGCGACACCCGCCTCCGCAGCCGCCAGCTGTTGCTTGCTGGCTTCCAGGTCAGCCAGCTGATGATCCAGAGTCTGCTTGGCGATCGCGTCCTGCTTGGCCAGCTCAATGTACCGGTCCGCATCCTGCTGTGACCTTGCCAGGTTGGCTTTGGCGACGAGCACATTGGCCTTTGCCTGCTCCACCGCCGCCATATATTGTTGCTGATCGATCTCGTATAATTTTTGTCCCTTTCGGACCTGCTGCCCGTCCTTAAAATAAATACCGCTGATATTGCCCGAAACCTGCGGCTTGATGTCCACCTGGTTCAGCGGCGTCGCCGTTCCGGGATAGCTGTCGAAATAGGTAGCATTACCGGCCTGCACCGCATACACATTCACCGCAACCGGCGGCGGAGCCGCCGGCCCCGTCGGCTTGCTGTCGCAGGATACCAGCCCAACAGCCACAACTAACGAAAGAAGACCATTCCAGTGTAAGGTATTTCTCATATAAAAAGGAAATTTATCCGTTATTGAAACTTAATTGACCCCAAAGCCTTCTCCACATCCAGCTTACTGCTCAGCACGAGATAAAGCGCATCGCTGTAATTGACCTGCGCCGTCCGCAGATCGGTCTCCGACGTGATCAAGTCCAGATACGCTTTCACCCCGTTCCGGTACTGAAGCTCGATCGTATTGAATACGTCCCGCGCCAGGCTGAGGTTATCCCGCTGAACATAATAGTTGTTCAGATTGCTCTTATACGTTGCCAACGCTTGTGTGTACTGCGAATTGATCTGGCTTTGCAGATTGACCACATCCCAGTCGATCCGTGTCAGCTGCAGCTCCGCAATCCGGATGTTTTGCGTCCGCAGGGTCCCCTGGAAGATCGGTACACTCACCGTCAACCCGGCATAGGAAGTTGGGAAATTATTAGAGTACAGTTTGCTGAATTGAGGGTTCAAATAGTTGAGGCTATACCCAGCCCCGGCCGTCACCGTAGGAAAATAAGCCCATTTCTGATATTTCACTTCCGCTTCCTGCAGCCGCTTTTCGGTCATCAGCTGCTGGAACTCGATCCGCTGATTGTAGTCCGGTATCGCCGTCGTATCCAACACAATTTCCTGCTCCATGACCACGCTGTCGTAAGCGAGATGTAGTGAATCTTTTCCCGTATATCCCATCAGCTGGATCAGCACCGCGTATTTTGCCTTCAGGGTCTCCTCATCGGTCTTGCGCTGCGCCTTGCTATTGTTCAGCGAAATGGTAGCCCGCTTGTAATCCGTCTTATCCACCAGCCCTCCCTGGTATTGATTGTACGTATCTTTGAGGTTCCTTTCCAATCGGACGATATCGTCATCCAGCACCTTGATATCCTGCTCGGTCAGCAATACATCATAAAAGGCCTTGCTCACATTGACCGTAACATCGATCTGATCGCTGACCGTCATCTGGTGGATCGAATTCAGCACATCCTTCTTCGTCCGGCTTGCCAGCAGCACGTCGCGGTTGAAAAGCGTCTGGGACAAACCTAATCCCGCGGATGAATTGTTGTAGGTGCCGCTATATTCGTACAAACCACCGAACGCTATCGCCGGCAGCTGAAAATTGTTTTGATAACTTGCATTCAAGGCCACCTGCGGATACCACGCCGCCAGCCTCCCTTTGATCTGGCGGTCCGTGATCTGCTCGTCCAGCATCGCCTGCTGCACCAGCGGATAATGCTTCAGCGCAAACTGGACACAGGCATCCACCGTCGCAACAGGAGGAAGCGTGTCCGAAGCCTTTTGCGCGCTGACCGAATTGGATAGGATACCAAGCCCGATAGCTATACAACCAATAACACAAGCTTTCTTCATAAACATGG
>DATMLR010000427.1:0-2628 GCA_035570015.1 Puia sp. | reverse complement strand
CGGTGATTTATGAGCGGGTGTGAGGCGGCGTGCGGAACGGGGTGATTTATGAAAAGTTGTAAATTGGCATATGGAGTTTCGGACAAAAATAGTGGTCTCGCGGCGGAATAAGCGGGCTTATATCGCTTATGCGGGGTTGTTTATCGCCGCGTCATCGCTGGTGCTGGTCTTTATACCGGGGATGAATCGGTATATTCCTTATGTATTTGGGGGTGGAATTGCGATCGTGGTGATCGGTGCGGTGATTGCCAGGGGTGATATGCGCAGTTATGGGTTGTCGGACGAGGATCTGGTGGTAAGCGCTTCCGGGATCACGGTGGGGGCTATCCGCTATCCGCTTAGTATGGTTCGGGACATTAATTTTAATGTGGAGGCTTTTAACGGGATGTATGTGAATGACGGGGCGATGGTGTCGGGGAGCAACTCGGATGGGATGACGAATTCGCTGACGTTTGAGGCGGGTGGGGCGAAGGTCGATTGCGGGTTCCTCCTGCAGAACAAGGAGCATGTGCAGCAGCTGGGGGCGTTGTTCTCGGAGTTCTATTCGCGGCATATCCCATTTGTTGAGCGGAACAGGTCAACGAGGACTTATTTGTTCAAGGTGTTGAACGAACGGGAGTTAGAGGAGTTCAAGGCTAGGTATGGGTATAGGTAAGAATTGGATTGCGGAGAATTTAGCGTAAATTGGGACAATGGAATTTCAAGCAAAAATCTTTGTTCCGGTAAGTAACCCCGGAGCACGAATAGCCGAATTGGGCGGACCGTTTGTCATGGGATCCGTTGTGCTCCTCGGCTTTCTCAAATTAGTGCGGGTGCCGGATTATTATGAGTTTTATGGTTTTGGGCTACTGGCTCTGGGTCTGCTGTGTATGATCGGCGGACGGATAATCGCAAAAGGGAATCTGTTCAGGATCGGGCTTTCGGATACCGAGCTTGTGGCGGCGGAGAACGGAGTCCGCGTCGGGGAAGAATTCTATTTGCACGAACAGCTGACCGACCTTTCCTTTTGGGTAGAGGGCTATGACGGGCAGCCGACGCTCAGATATGGCAGATTCGGCGTGTCTCGTGGCAGGCGCAACATGAGCGGCGCAGAAAATAAGATCCATTTCCGCGCAAACGGCAAAAAGCATCTTTACCAGTTCTATTTGCCGGATCAAGGTTCGATGAGCCAGCTTGGTCAGGTCTTCCGGATCTACTACGAGCGGCGGATCCCTTTTCGGGAATGCAACCAGGGCGGTCCCACCTTCCTGTTCCGGCAGGTAAGGTCGAAAAACGAGCTGGAAGAAATGAAGAGAAGGGAAGGATTCGCGTAAACCTCTCACATCGCTCCCAACTGTTTCAGATATTTCTCCGAGTTTGCTTTGGTGGCGGCCGGCGGGTTGAGGGCCAATGATTTTTTGAAGTTGATAATCGCGTTCTTTTTGTCGCCTTTGAGGGCGTACGCTTCACCGAGGCTGTCGAAGGTGTTGGCGCTTGTCGGATGTCGCTGGGTATTGAGGATGAAGACCTCAATGGCCCTCTCCTGTTCCTTTTGATTCAGCAGTTGATAGCCGTAGTTGTTTAGCTCGTTCTCGTTTCCGATAGCGACAGCATCCTTCTTGATTGCTTCAGCTTCGGCGGTTTTGCCCATTTCTTTGAGCAGATCGGATTTGACGGTGAGGTCGGCGAAATTCGAATTCATTGCGATCGCCTGGTCAGCCCATTTCAGCGCCTGATCGTAGTCGCCGGTCAGTTTGTTCGCCAGGGCGTAATTGGCAGCATTGGAGTACCCCTGCCAGTTGAAGCCGGCGGTACTTTTCAGTTCCTGGTTTGCATTTTCCATGACGATCTTGTCGACATCGAATTCGATCCTGACGGGGAATTGAAGCTTTTCCCAGGTGAGATCGAGCTCTGCCGAGTTCTTGGTTACGTTACTGAAATCGTAGGTAAGCAGCTCGGTGAAGGGGGCGGGTTTTAGGTTGATATTGGCGCGCATCTGATCGAATTTTGGATCGTAGAAGAAGCTGCCCCAGGAGCGATATTCATTTGAGAGGATCACCTCGCCGGTATTGTCTTTATTGACGACAAAGAACAGACCGTAATCGCCGGCGGGAACCTGGTGACCTTCAATGGTAGCAAGGTGGGAAAGGTGAAGGACGGTGTTCTCGTTGGCCCCGGCCCGCCATGGGGCGCTGTTGCCGAGACCAAAACCCTGGACGTTCCAGCCATAGGGCACGAGGGCGCCCCAGACTTCACGGCCTTTGACGGAGGGTCTTGAATATTTGATGCTCACGGTCGAGATGCCGATGATTTGGGAAACGCCGGCTGCGGGGCTTGGGACGCGGGGGAGTGAAAGGTTCAGGCTAGTTTGCGCGGTCGCGAGGAAAGTTAAGAAGGCGAAAAGGAGCGTTGCTCCATAGCGGGTGAGCTTTGGTGCTTGCATGGTTGTTGACTTTGGATGACAGTGATTGTTGACCCGTTTAAGTTAAGAAGACTCGGAGGCGTTTGCACGGGTTTTTATACCGAGGCGGGAAAAATGGGTGTCGAAGGGGATGGGGTTGGATGGGTGGAGGGTTAGAAGGATTGGATGGGGGGAGGGTTAGAGCCCGCAGTAGTAGTCGTAGCCGCGTTCGAACCAGTAGTCGCGGG
>DATMLR010000426.1:0-13011 GCA_035570015.1 Puia sp. | reverse complement strand
GCCATCTGCCGTCTTCGGCTTTTTTGCCAAGCTTTTCGATATTGAGGATCTGGTTGCCAACCTCCCGCAACTGTTTGAAGATAATGCCGGGATAGCGCCGGTTGGAAGGTTCGATCTCATCGATGGTGAGTTTTTCCAAGGCTTTCTTTCGGGACGTCGCCTGCTTGGATTTGCTGGCATTGGCCGAGAACCGGGCGATGAACTCCAGCAGGGCCGCGCGTTTGTCTTCCGTCTTCTTGTTCTTGTCGGAAAGCTGGCGGGCCATCAGCTGGGAGGACTCATACCAGAACGTATAGTTCCCGGTGAAGATCTTGATCTTCTGGCGGTCGACGTCTGCGACGTGTGTGCAGACGGCATCGAGGAAGTGACGGTCGTGTGAAACGACGATGACGATATTCTCATAGCCGGCCAGGAAATTCTCCAGCCAGTTGATCGTTTCGACGTCAAGGTCGTTGGTCGGTTCGTCGAGGATCAGGATGTCGGGGTTGCCGAAGAGGGCCTGGGCCAGCAGCACCCGGACTTTGATGGCGCCGGGGAGCTCGCGCATCAGGGATCCGTGAAGGGGTTCCCGGACGCCCAGGTCGCTGAGGAGGGCTGCCGCATCGCTTTCAGCGGTATACCCGCCCATTTCGCCGAATTCTCCTTCCAGTTCGCCCGCGCGGATACCGTCTTCTTCGGTGAAGTCGGCTTTCGCATAGATAGCGTCGCGTTCCTGCATCACGGTCCACATGCGACTATGCCCCATCAGCACGGTTTGAAGGGCGGAATAGTCGTCGAACGCAAAGTGGTTCTGGTTGAGAACAGCCATCCGTTCGCCGGGAGTGATTTCGATCGATCCTTTTGAAGGCTCGATATCCCCGGCCAGGATCTTCAGAAAGGTCGATTTGCCGGCTCCGTTCGCGCCGATAACGCCATAGCAATTCCCTTTTGTAAAGCTGAGATTGACTTCGTCGAATAAAACCCTTTTCCCAAAAGAAAGGGTCACATTGTTCACTCTGATCATGCGAAAATTTGAATTCGGCGCGAAATTACGACAAATGTGCCGAATTTCCGTGTTGAACGGGGCCGGGAGGAGGAAAACATGTGTCGGGCGGCGGATTTTTTAATTGCGGCGAATTCGCCATAATTAACTGTACCTGGCGGATGGACATCCTCGCCTGGAGGCGGCGCGGGTGGGCTGGTGGCGCAGCGGTGCGGGTGGGCTGGTGACGCAGCGGCGCGGGCGGGCGGGGCGCGGGCGGGCCGGCACCAGCTACTTATCTGAGGTCAACCCCGCGAGCGCATATTCCGCGTTCAGCCGGGCGATAGTGGTGATCGAGATCTCCTTGGGGCAGACGGCTTCGCAGGCCCCGGTGGACGTGCAGGCGCCAAACCCATCCTTGTCCATCTGGGCGATCATCTCGACTACGCGGGTCTTACGCTCCGGCGCCCCCTGCGGGAGCAGCGCGAGGTGGGAGACTTTGGCCGCGAGGAAGAGCATCGCCGAGCTGTTTTTACAGGCCGCGACGCAGGCGCCGCAGCCGATGCAGGCAGCAGCCGCAAAAGCGGTGTCGGCCTTATCTTTCTCGACGGGTATCGTGTTGGCGTCCACGGCATTCCCGGTGTTGACGGAGATATAGCCGCCCGCCTGGATGATGCGGTCGAAGGCGCTCCGGTCGACGATGAGGTCCTTTATAACCGGGAAAGCATTCGCGCGCCACGGCTCGACTACGATGGTGTCACCGTCCTTGAACGCACGCATGTGCAGCTGGCAGGTCGTCGTTCCCATCCACGGACCATGGGGCCGGCCATTGATATACATGGAACACATCCCGCAGATGCCTTCGCGGCAGTCATGGTCGAAAGCGATCGGTTCTTTCCCTTCATGGACCAGCCGTTCGTTGAGCACGTCGAACATCTCCAGAAAAGACATTTCGCTCGAAATCCCGCTCACGGTGTATGTTTCGAACTGGCCTTTGTCTTTTTTGCTTCGTTGCCTCCAGACCTTGAGGGTCAGGTTCATCGTATAGTGTTCCATAAAATACTCTTAATGCGTGCGTTTATTTTTCAAATAGTTCAAATAGTTCTTGTGTTTGATCCGGATCTTGCCCGCCGGTTCAAGATTGTACCAGTAGACCCAGGCAGTCACGGTTTGGCCCGATCGCAATTTCACGCGCGACCTGCGCCGGACGAATTCCGTTGCTGCTTTGCCGGGCCCTATCCCTTCATACCGGTCGAGTGTCCGCAGGACACTTTCGGGATTCATCAGCTCGAAAACATCCCCGATCACTTCGGTCGCTTCCCTCCTGCGCACAGCCCCCGGATAGCGGCCCAGGTCGTACAAATCGGCATTTACTTTCCCCTGGCCGATATAGCGGATCAGATGTCTCACTTTGTCCATCAGCCGCAGATCGTAACCTTGGCGCAGGGTTCCATATACAAATAAGTGCTCCGCCATCTATACCTTTCTTAAAAGAGCTTTGAGTCTTTCGAAGCTATACTTGTCGATCCAGTCCCTGCAATCGGCGTCCACCTTAATCTTCTTCAGGTAATAATCGAATACTTCGTATACCAATTTAAATGTCAGTTGATTGCTGGTGTAGAGTACGCCGATAAACTCGAAAAAGTTCAGGAAGTCAGTAAATTTCTCTTCATTAACTTCTCTTTGGACCTGATCTGCCGTCGTCAAGCGGTCGTGCAGATGGCCATAGTCGAGCCAAACCCGCACTTCCTTGTACATCGAATTTTCGAAGAACTTTTCATATAGCGATTTCAACAGTTCGGCCCGTTTGATCCGCACCTGGTTCCTGTAATTGAGGACGGTGACGATAATCCCGAGACCGCCCAATACCTTTAGCCCGATGTCCACGCTGTTGTCCATAAACAGATTTATTTATAGCTCCTTTGACTCGGATGCGCTACCTCGAATTCCAGGGGCTCCTTATGGAGCTCCCAGCTGCTGTCACCCTTGTACTCCCAGGCGGAAACGAAACAGAAATGTTCGTCGTCGCGTTTGGCTTCGCCGTCCTCCGTCTGCATTTCTTCACGGAAATGGCCGCCGCAGCTTTCCCGCCGATCGAGCGCGTCTTCGCACATGAGCTCACCCAGCTCGATGAAATCGGCTACCCGTCCGGCCTTATCCAGCTCGGGGTTAAGCTCGCCGATCTTGCCGGTAATGCGCAGATCGCTCCAGAACTCAGCCTTGAGGGCCCGGATCTCCGTGATGGCTTCCTTTAGGCCGGCTGCATTCCGGGCCATGCCGCATTTATCCCACATGATCTTACCCAATCGCTTGTGAAAGCTCTCGGGGCTTTGAGTGCCGTTGATGTTCTTCAGTTTCTGCAAGCGTTCGGCTACCCCCTTTTCCGCGGTCTCGAAGGCCGCGTGGGAGGTGGGGATCGGCGCGGTCCTGATCTCGCCTGCGAGGTAATTGCCGACCGTATACGGGATAACGAAATAGCCGTCGGCCAGACCCTGCATCAGCGCCGATGCGCCCAGGCGGTTGGCGCCGTGATCGCTGAAGTTGGCCTCACCCAGCGCATACAGGCCGGGGATAGTCGTCATCAACTCATAGTCGACCCAAAGGCCGCCCATCGTATAGTGAACAGCGGGATAAATCCGCATGGGCGTCTCGTAGGGATTCTCACCGGTGATCTTGGCATACATGTCGAAGAGATTGCCATATTTTTCCTTTATGACCTCTACCCCGTGATGGCGGATATCTTCGGGCGTGGGGTTCTCGATGCCGTGTTTGCGGCATTCCGTCTTGCCATACCGCTCGATCGCCGAAGCAAAGTCAAGATAGACGGCCTGTTTGGACGTGCCCACCCCATAGCCCGCGTCACAACGCTCTTTGGCTGCCCGGGAAGCCACGTCGCGCGGCACCAGGTTACCGAAGGCCGGGTATCTTCTTTCCAGATAATAGTCCCTTTCTTCTGTCGGGATATCATTGGGATTCCGGGGATCGTTCTTTTGCTTCGGAACCCAGATCCGCCCGTCATTCCGCAGCGATTCGGACATCAGCGTCAGTTTGGACTGGTGGTCGCCGGTGACTGGTATACAGGTAGGGTGGATTTGCGTAAAACAGGGATTCCCGAAATAAGCGCCCTTTCTATGCGCTTTCCAGATCGCGGAAGTATTGCTGCCCATGGCATTCGTGGACAAATAGAATACATTCCCATATCCGCCGCTGGCCAGCAGGACCGCATGCCCGAAGTGTTTCTCCAGCTCACCAGAGATGAGATTGCGGGCGATGATGCCGCGGGTCTTGCCTTCGATGACGACAATATCCAGCATTTCGTGGCGGGAGTACATCTCGACGTTCCCCAGCGCC
This sequence comes from Puia sp., assembly GCA_035570015.1. Classification (GTDB taxonomy): domain Bacteria; phylum Bacteroidota; class Bacteroidia; order Chitinophagales; family Chitinophagaceae; genus Puia. Next base: position 8,699 of record DATMLR010000426.1, on the reverse strand, counting down.
ACCTGGCGTTCGAGAGCCTGGTAGGCGCCGATCAGCAATTGCTGGCCCGTCTGGCCGGCCGCATAGAAGGTCCGTTGCACCTGAACACCGCCAAACGACCGGTTACTCAGCAGCCCGCCGTATTCCCGGGCAAAGGGTACGCCCTGGGCGACGCACTGGTCGATGATACTCGCGCTAACCTGAGCCAGCCGGTAGACATTCCCTTCGCGGGACCGGTAGTCGCCGCCCTTAATGGTATCGTAAAAGAGGCGGAAAGTACTGTCGCCGTCGTTCTGGTAGTTTTTTGCAGCATTGATCCCACCCTGCGCGGCGATGCTATGCGCCCGGCGGGGAGAGTCCTGAAAGCAGAATGCTTTTACCTTGTATCCCATTTCGCCGAGTGAAGCCGCTGCTGAGGCGCCGGCCAGACCGGTGCCGATGATGATCACTTCAATGCTTCGCTTGTTGGCAGGGTTCACCAGCTTTACATGACCTTTATAATCTTCCCATTTTTTTTCTAAAGGACCGTCGGGGATTTTTGAGTTGAACATAATGTCAGATTATTGTTGGTTAGACCCAGTTGAAGTACATAGAGATCGGCATCATGGCAAATGCCACGGGTACGATGATGGCAAACCCGTATCCGATTCCTTTCAAAAGCCGGAGATAACGGGGGTTGTGGACGCCCAGCGACCGGAAGGCGCTCTGGAAGCCATGCATCAGGTGAAAGGCCAGCGAGATACAGCCGATCAGGTAAACAACCACGATCCAGGGGTTAGCGAAAGTATCCTGCATCAGCCGGAAAAGATCGCTGACCTGGACACCGTTATAGGTTTGCTGGTATTCCAACATATCGGTGAACCGGGTTTGGACCCAGAAGTTCTTGAGGTGGATGACGAGGAAGAGCAGGATGAAGGTGCCCAACCAGCCCATATAACGGGAGTACCATTTGCTGCCCTTGTTACCCATCGGGACCTGATAGCCGATGCCGCGTTTTCGCCGGTTCTGGATTTCGAGGACATAGGCCTGGACGATATGAAGGATGAACCCAATGAACAAACCGATCTCCAGGATCCGCATGACGACGGTGGTTGCCATAAAATCGGCGGCCACATTGAACATTTTACCGCCGTCCATATTCCAGATACAGGCATTGAGCCCGACATGAACGATCAAAAAAAGGATCAGGAAAATACCCGTAAAGCCCATGACGAATTTCTTGCCTACGGAAGATGTAAAGAGTTCAGACCATTTCATTCTTAGTGGATTTGCGCGACCGCGCAAATTTAGTACAGGATTGGTTGCAAAATCCTTTTCGTTTGCATTTTTTGGGGTCAATAGGACAGGATGACCATAAATGGCCGGTCTTTAGTATCTTTGCCGCCAAAATTGGCTTGATGGAGCCGCGCCGTGGCGGCCCCGAAAAGGAGACCATTCGAATGACAAAAGACAAAAATCAGTCCATGAAACATGACGACGATTTTGAAGCGAACCTGGCCGGCGATGAAGGACAAAGTGAGGAGAGCAAGAGCGGTTGGTTCAGGCGCATCAAAAAAGGTATTCTCACCAGCACGGCGGAAAAGAAGGAAACGCCGGAGGGGCTTTGGACCAAGTGCCCCAATTGCAACTATATCTGTACCGTCACGGAACTGCGGGAGAACATCTTCGTTTGCCCCAAGTGCTCGCACCATCATCGGATCGGCAGCGCAGAATACTTCGAGATCCTGTTCAACGACAATCAATATGAGGTCCTGTTCGAGAACATCCGTGCTCAGGATTTCCTGCATTTCACCGATCTGAAATCCTATCAGAAGCGGTTGGAAGAGACCTGGGCCAAGACGGAGATCACCGACTCCATCCGGATCGCGGTAGGCGATATCAAAGAGCACCGGATGGTCATTGGTTGTATGGATTTTGAATTTATCGGCGGGTCGCTTGGAAGCGTGATGGGCGAGCGGATTTCGCGGGCCGTTGATTATTGCCTGGAGCACCGGCTGCCATTGCTGATCATTTGCAAATCCGGGGGGGCCCGGATGATGGAAAGCGCCTTCTCCCTTATGCAGATGGCCAAAGTATCGGGAAAGCTTTCATTGCTGACGGATGCCAAAATACCCTTTATCTCCCTCCTGACCGACCCTTCCTTCGGGGGCATCTCCGCCTCTTTCGGTATGCTGGGTGACCTGAATATTGCCGAACCGGGGGCGCTGATCGGGTTTGCGGGCCCGCGCGTCATCAAGGAAACCATAAAGAAGGACCTTCCGGAAGGTTTCCAGCGCAGTGAATTCTTACTGGAACACGGTTTTTTGGATTTTATCGTTAATAGGAAGGAATTGAAAGAGCGGATCGCCACGCTGCTGACCCTGTTTAAAGGATAATGAGCGAAATTAAGAACAGATCGGCTTATCATGATTATTTCATCGAGGACAAATACGATGCGGGCATGGTATTGGCAGGTACGGAGGTAAAGTCGATCCGGGACGGGAAGGTCAATTTCGTGGATAGCTTCTGTGTCTTTTTCCAGGGTGAGCTTTGGGTGCGGAACATGCATATTGCGGAATATCGTTTTGGGACGACCAACAACCACCTGGCCGTTCACGATCGCAAACTGCTTCTGACCAAGCGGGAGCTGCGCAAACTGGAAAGCAAGCTGAAGGAAACGGGATATACCCTCGTTCCCCTGCGCATCTTTTTTAATGATAAAGGGTATGCCAAACTGGAGATCGGGCTGGGGAAAGGCAAAAAGAACTTCGACAAACGCGAGACGATCAAACAGCGGGACACCCACAAGGAAATCAAGCGTCACCTGAATCGGTATTAATGCGAATAGTATTCTATATCGTCCTGCTAATTGCCGCGCCGGTCATGCTGCGGGCGCAGCTTTCGGGTTCCTGGTACGGCAGGGCCGATGTCGATCTGACCGGTATGTACAATAACTACCTGACCGAGCTGGTGATCAAACAAAAGGGGACCCGTGTCAATGGTATTTTCGGCTATTATTTCCGGAATAAATATCAGAGCTACCTGATCCATGGCACGTATAATCCCAGGACCCGTGAGATCATCATCCTTAACTTGCCCGTGATCTATTACGGCAGTACTTCCACGATCAACAGCATAGACTGCATGACCAATTTCCGGGGAATCCTGGTCACGACACGGATGGGGACCAAGCTGACGGGAGCTTTTTATCACGATGCGAAATACAAATACATGTGTCCCGATCTGAAGGTCAACTTTTCGCTCGACAAGGGGGACAAGAGTCAGGACAGCGCGGCGGTGATGGCTGCCAGGGCCCAGATGTGGAAACCGCAAGCGGACGATAAGGTTGTTCTTGCTCCTCCCCCACTCGATTCTGCAATAGCAGCCGCGGCGCCGGCGGCGCGGGTGGATACCGGATCGGCGATGGTCCCGGAAGCCCGGCCGGATAGTGTGATGGAGGACAGTCTCAAGCTTGCCGAATCTTTTGCCAAACGGAAAGCGGTGCTGAACCGCGAACTGTTGGTGGAATCGGACTCCGTCCGGCTCAGCTTCTATGATAACGGGGAGATCGATGGCGACAGCATTTCGGTATTTGTCAACCACCAGCTGGTGTTAAGCCATCAGGGTCTGGAGGCCAAGGCCTTTAATATATACCTGCATCTCGACAGCACCCGGGAACTGACGGAAGTGAGTATGTTTGCAGAGAACCTGGGCAGCATCCCGCCCAATACCGCGCTGATGATCGTGACGGACGGGAAGAACAGGTATGAGGTTTTCCTCAGCAGCAGTCTCACCGAAAATGCGACCGTGGAGCTTCGGCGAAAACGGAATTAGAACAGCTCGGGCTGCGGCGGCTCTTCCTTCGCCTCTTGCTTCTGTCCCCACCCAATTTCGGTATTCTTTGTAAAGTCAGTCAATTTACTTCCCACGGCCTTCCAGCCCATTACTTCGACAAAGGTCGCGACCTTGATACGCTGCGTTTTGGCGCTGGCGCCGCGACCTGATCTGATCACCGCGACCGGCTCCGGATGCTGGGTGACCAGCTCCAGGCGGTTCCCCTCCCCTTCTTTGATAAAGAGGAATTTGTTATTGAGGGTCGTCGTTTCGATCTTGAACCGTTTGATGTTGAACTGAAGTTTCTCGTTGTCAAGATAAATGGCGGTGAGGATCTTTTCCGGGTCGAACTTGCGGATCTCGATGACCTTCTCGGCGTCATACCGGTTGGTCAGCTCCGTATCGGTTATCTCGTAATTGCCGTCGGAATAGATGACCAGTAGCCGCTCTTCGCCGTCGAAGCTGCCAAGGAATTCCCCCTTCGCTTCGGTATTGAGGCGACCGAAGGTGGGATCGAACCAGAGTTTCCGCCCGCTTAGCGTTGACTTGCCCGCCTCCTTGAACTTGACCGTCCGGATCGCATATTTGGTTACCTGGTTGCCGATACTGCCGCGGTTCTTGATCTCCTGTTCCTCAAAATGAAAATCGAATTCTTTACGCTTGGCAGGCGTGCTTGGACTTAGGACCACCCGCACAACCTCGGCTTCGCCGTTGGAATTGGCGGATAAATAATGTACGCGGCTTTTGGGATCGTCACCTTTGGTCAGGTCGTATTCCTTGCCGCGCGTGACACCCGTGACATTGAACCGTTTGGCATAGCTGATACCGGACTTGCCGTCTACATAGATCATATTGTAGGTGGTCCGCTCGTCATTTTTTCCGAAGACACCGACGTAGAGGATGTCCTTTCCGATAAAGACCTTGTCGGCCACCTTTACGACCTTCATCTTGCCACCTTTGGTGAAGGCAATGATGTCGTCGAGATCGGAACAATCGGTGACATACTCGTCTTTCTTAAGGCCCGTGCCGATAAAACCATCCGCGCGGTTGACGTACAGCTTGACATTGGCGATCGCCACCTGCTGAGCCTGAATAGCTTCGAACAGTCTGATCTCGGTCTTGCGTTCCCTCCCCGGCCCGTACTTCTTAAGCAGGTTGTCATAATAGGCAACGGCAAAATCCACCAGGTTGTTGAGGTCGTGACGAACCTGCTTCATGTCTGCTTCGAGCGCCTTGATCTGGGCATTCAGCTCTTCGATATCGAGACGGTAGATCCGCCGGACCGGTTTCTCGGTCAGCTTGATGATATCTTCCCGGGTAATGGCGCGTTTGAGCTGTTTACGGAAGGGTTCGAATGCTGTGGCGATCGCTTCCAGGACCTTCTCCCAGTCGGCATGCTTCTTCTCCAGCTCCTTGTAGATCTTTTTCTCAAAGAAGATCTTTTCCAGCGAAGTGAAATGCCATTTGTCCTGGAGTTCCCCCAGCTTGATCTCCAGTTCCCTTTTGAGCAACTCTTTGGTGCGCTCGGCGGAGTGTTGGAGCAGCTCCTTGGCGCCGATGAACTGCGGTTTCTGGTCGATGATCACACAGGCGTTTGGCGAAATGCTGACCTCACAGTCGGTGAAAGCATAAAGGGCATCGATCATGATATCGGGGGAAATCCCGGGCGCGAGGTCGATCTGGATCTCCACTTGCGCGGCAGTATTGTCCGTCACTTTCCTGATCTTGATCTTACCCTGTTCATTGGCCTTGAGGATCGAGTCGATCAGTTGGCTGGTGGTCACGCCATAGGGGACGTCCCTGATGAGCAGGGTTTTCTTATCGGATTCTTCGATATGCGTGCGGACGCGCACTTTCCCACCCCGGCGGCCGTCGTTATAGTTCGTGGTGTCGATCATCCCCGCCGTCAGGAAGTCGGGGAATAGCTCAAATTTCTTATTCTTAAGGTATTTGATGGCGGCTTCGCAAAGCTCGCAGAAATTGTGGGGAAGGATCTTGGTGGCTAGGCCGACGGCGATCCCCTCGGCGCCCTGGGCCAGCAGCAGCGGGAATTTCATCGGCAGGGCAACGGGCTCATTCTTCCGCCCGTCATAGCTCAGCTGCCATTCGGTGGTCTTGGCGTTGAACGCGACTTCCAGCGCGAATTTGCTGAGGCGCGCCTCTATATAGCGGGCGGCTGCGGCCTCATCGCCGGTACGGACATCACCCCAGTTGCCCTGGGTATCAATGAGCAGGTCCTTTTGTCCCATATTGACCAGGGCTTCCCCGATGCTGGCGTCGCCATGCGGGTGATATTGCATGCTCTGGCCGATAATATTGGCTACTTTGTTGAACCGGCCATCGTCCATCTCCTTCATGGAATGCAGGATACGGCGCTGAACGGGTTTGAGCCCGTCGTCCATAGCCGGCACGGCCCGTTCAAGGATAACATAGGAGGCATAGTCGAGGAACCAGTTCTTATACTGACCGGTCACTCCGGATTCATTCTCGTGGAAATCTGTCGGTCCTTTACTCCCTTTACTTTTGGCCATAGTCAAAAATAATGATTTATTGTATTCCCATCCTTCCTTTGCGGGCTATCGCTCATATAACTCCAACGGTTGCCCGTTGGGATCGGTGAAGAATACGAACCGCTTTCGGGTCAACTCGTCGATGCGGACCGGCTCAACCGGTACGCCCTTTGCTTTCAGCTCGGCGGCAGCGGCATCTACGTCATCGACGGCAAACGCAAGGTGGCGCAATCCCTTGGCTTCCGGGTAGCTCCCCCGTTCGCGGAAATCCGGAAAGGAGAACAGTTCGATCTGGTAGAGGCCGGCGATCGCCAGATCCAGCTTAAACGATTTTCGTTCTGCCCGGTATGTCTCCCGGATGATCCCGAAACCCAGCACTTCGGTATAGAAACGCTTGCTCTTCTCATAATCGTCTGTAAGGATGGCGATATGGTGGATGGATCGGATATTCATTCGATGTTGGTTGGGGCCGTCGTCTCATCGCCGACGGGTGATGCCGCTTTGGATTTGATCTCAAAATCGCGCATCCCTCTCAGTTCTCCCTGGACGTCGAGCTCGCCTGCGGCTACCAGCTGTTTGATCCGCCATAACAGGTAAGCGTCACCGGTGATCTGCTTTGCTTTGCCAAGGAATTGACCGATCAGCTTACTGGCTTTGACCCAGTCGCCGGTGATAAACCGCCGGAGTTCTTCATCATAATAATCGTATAGATGTTGGGTCAGCTTCTTCCCGCCTTCCAGGATACGGACCCCTTTGCCTTCCTGGCAAAGCCGCAGCCATTCATCCGGGTCGATCTCCAGCTCGCTGGGTGTCACGAGCCGCGCAAGCTTGCGGGCCTTCAGGAATTCGCGTGGCGGGATCTCGAAAAGGTTGTTTGGATAAAAGAGCTGGCCTTTTTCGTTTATAAACGGGAGGTTGTTCAGATAAAGAATGAAAACCCGGCCCTGAAAGTCTTTCAACTGGCTGATGAGCCAGTAATAGCCGCTGACGTCGTGTTTGTTCTGCGCGGCCCAGATCCATAGGACCTCTTTGGGATCGTTCGACAGGCGTTCTTTGACGGCGGCGACGATAGCGTTGTCATCGGGGACCTTGCCGTTGTCGACCCAGCCGTCGTTATCGCCGCCGGCGAGTACATCGCGCCACCACTGTTTGCGGGTGGAAATGCCTTCTTCGGTGTAAATGCCGGAGATGGGTCCGACGGCGAAATCATCGTGGATCAGGATGACGTCTCCCGCAAAGGAGGATTCCAGCGCGAAGGCTGCTTTCAACGCGTCGACGTCGTTGTATTGGAAAACGATGTGAATCATGTCTATTTATTCGAAATTTATTTCTTTTTATTTTTATGCTTCGTTCCTCCTTCCTTCAGAACCCGCTGGTTTTCGTTGCGAAGGCGTTTTTTTACAGAATTGACGTCTTCTGCCGAGGGAAGTTCTTCCGGGTGGACGTCACGCTGGACCAACATCCTTCGAACAGCCTTATTATTGTCTACGTGTTCGCCGGAAATCTGGTTTGTTCCTTTCAGGTCTTTTTCGATAACGTTATGGCTGGTAAGCTCCGTGGCAAAATCTTTCGCTTTTATAATGAGCGTAGGCAGAAAATCAGCCAGGGGCTTGGTTTCAGGTACTGCTAGTTTCTTTTTCATGTCTTGCGTGGAAAATCCACCGAACAAAGCCCGATCACCTTTGGAGCGAATGATGGCAAATCCCTTTTCATCTACACCGCGATCAAATATAATACCCGAAAGCTTTTGCTCCGATTTGGAGAGCTTTTCCCGAGCGGCAACTCTTTCTACCTCAAGTAACCGCTTTTCGACCAATTCCTGCTTCCGGGTCTGTACTGCGAAGTACGTTTGCGCGAAGGCAATTTCATCTTTCAGCGGATCGCCGTTCTGAGCGATGAGATAGCAGGCATAACGGGTTAGCGCGATATCCTCTACTTCCCGTTGAGCGCTTTTTGCCAAATGGATCATTTTGTTGATATCAACAAAATGATCGGAAGCCGTACTACCGGAATTCTTACAAGCTTCTTTTGCCTTGTCTATCACCTTTAAGAAGTTCCGCCACTCGGAGTAGTTAAAGAGGGTTTGCAATTCCCTCGCGCTCCAGCATTCGACGCCTTTGTAGTCGTAGCAAGCCTTTTCAAATTTTTCAAATAGCTCGTGGATTAATTCTTTCTTCATAAAATAGGTTTTAGGCTGCAACGTTAAACCTCTTTCGTGAAAAAATCGGGAGAAAATATCCACCCGCCCCGCGCCGGTGCAAATCCGGCCCATGCAGTCGGCCCAGGCCGAATGGGCTAGTTCTTCTCGGGCACACCATCCACCAGATCCAGCTCGATCTTTAGATTATTGATGATGAACTCCTGTCGTTCCTGGGTATTCTTGCCCATATAGTATTC
>DATMLR010000425.1:0-3350 GCA_035570015.1 Puia sp. | reverse complement strand
AATGCGATCATTCACGGTTGTACGATCGAGGACCGGGTATTGGTCGGGATGGGGGCTATCGTAATGGACAATGCGAACGTCGGCCGGAATTCGATCATCGCGGCCGGCGCAGTGGTCCTGGAGGGTACCCGGATCGAATCCGGGACGATCTATGGGGGTATTCCGGCCAGAAAGATCAAGGACGTCCCGCCTGAACTCATCTCTGGCCAGATCGAGCGGATTGCCAATCATTATCTTATATACGCAGGCTGGTTTGAAGAAGCCAATGCGGCGCCGAAGAAATAGGGAATCTACCCATTAACCGGATACCCGCCTACCCACTTACCCGGAGTTATTCAGCGTTATAATCTAATTTTCCCCTTGCAAATGAGGGATAATATTCGTAGGTTTAAGTCGTTTCTACTATATAGACAAGTATCCATGAAACCGACCCTAAAACATAACTACAGACGACCGAACGGCGTTTTCCTGCTGATCTTCCTGACAATTTTATCGATTGGGTTTTCATCGTGTGGATGGGTACATAAAGTATTCGGGCCCAAGTACGGTTGTCCCAGTGATGGCCGGAACGTGGGTGCGGAGCGGATACTGGGGGGCGAGAAAGTGTCGAATCCAAAGTTCAGAGGAGCCAATTAAGCAGTGAATCAATACCCTAGCGAATCAATACCCTATTATAAACGATTAAAATCCCTACCATGAGCCCTCTAACCCTTCGCACCGATTTCGGCTGCACAGAGGCAGTTATCGACGATGATTGCGGCCTGAAGCGCTTTTATGAAGTCGCTAATATTCTCTCTGACGACCTTGACATCAAATTTACCCAAAAGACGGATGACTTCGATTCGCTGATGTGGGACTTCCTTTACAAGGGGCATATCCTGACCCTTCATTACAACATCTACACCGGCATTTCGATCTATCCGCGTAAATTCCGTGAGGCTCCCCGTAAAGACAATGACGCCGTAGTGGAAGTAGCAAAGTTCCTTGAAGGAAAATTGCTGATCAACACTGCTAAGCGGTACATGTCCTAAGACGGAAACCCACCGCAAAAGCGGTCGCTTGCCAAAACGTATGAAGGCCTTCCAAAACGGAACGGCCTTTTTCTTTTACGGGCCGGCCGAAGGCCACACATTTTCATTAAATTGCCTGCATGAGACAAGCCACGCCCTTTTATTCCCGGCTGGCGATGGTGCTGGTCAGCCTGATAGCGCTTTTTTATATTGCCGTTTTGGGCAAAAGCATTTTGGCCCCCCTGGTCTTCGGGCTGCTGTTTGCGGTCCTCCTGCTTCCGCTGGCCAATTTCCTGGAACGCAAGGTCCGGCTTCCCCGCAGTCTCGCATCCCTGCTTTCCGTGATCATACTGGTCGTTTTGCTTGCGGGTCTACTATACGTCGTCGGCGAACAAGTCAGCAGCCTGGCGGATGACTGGCCGCAATTCAAACAGCAGGTACTTGGCACCGTAAATGACCTGCAAGTCTGGATCTCGCATAAATTCCATATCCGGATCAAGCAGCAAATGACCTATGTGAACAATGCCACCTCCAAACTGCTGGAGAGCGGGGGATCCGTGCTGGGGGATGTGTTTGTCTCTTTCTCCTCTTTGGTGCTGTTCATGGTCTTTATTCTGATCGATAGTTTCTTTCTGCTGTATTACCGCCGACTGATCATTCGCTTCCTGGTGTCCGTCTTTCGGGATGAGAATTCCAACGTCGTCTACGCGATCATTGCCCAGATCCAGTCCCGGATCCGACAATATATCCTCGGACTTTTGCTGGAAATGGTGATCGTCGCGACGGCCAGTAGTCTCGCGCTCTGGATACTCGGCGTCAATTATTGGTTCCTGTTGGGGCTCCTCATCGGTCTTTTTAATCTGGTCCCGTATATCGGGATTGCCAGCGCCCTCGTGCTGAGCACGCTGGTCACCTTTGCAACGGCCGGGACGGCGAAGCTGCTGCTTGTGATCGGCACGATCCTGGGCATCCACCTCGTCGACTCCAATGTTCTCCTGCCGGTGATCGTCGGGTCAAAAGTCCGGATCAATGCCCTGATCACCGTTCTGGGCGTCATTGTTGGGGGTATGGTCTGGGGAATCGCAGGAACTTTTCTCGCCATCCCGATCATCGCCATTACCAAGATCATTTTTGACCATGTGGAGCCGCTGAAACCATGGGGGCTATTACTGGGGGATGAACGCGATGAGAAGCAGCCTGAGCCACTCAAAAAGGAAATTCAGCAACAGGGTGCCGACGTTACATATGCACCGGAGAAACCAGATCAATAAGCTGGCTCGATCGTTTGCAGGATGTGACAATAGCTGATGTAGCGATCCGGGTGGATCCGGCCTTCCTCCACCGCCTTTTTTACTGCACAGCCCGGTTCTTCGATATGAAGACAATTATTGAACTGACACTGACCCGCCAACACCCGCATTTCAGGGAAATAGCCGGACAATTCCTGCTTTGAAATATCGACGAGCCCGAATTCGCGCATTCCTGGGGTGTCGATGATCCGGCCCACTTCGGCACCCGCCTTTGCTAAAGCTCCCGCCTCCGCTGAAGCCCCGGCGGACAAGCCGGCGGGTAAATCGAACATCTCCGCAAAAGTTGTCGTGTGGATTCCTTTTCCGCTCCAGCCGCTGACCTCCCGCGTCTTCAGGTTCATCGACGGGAACAACGCATTCAGAAAAGAGGATTTGCCTACACCGGAATGGCCGCTGAGCAGGCTGATCTTACCCTGTAAAAGCGATTTCACCGCGTCGAGCCCTTCGCCGGTCTGAACACTCATTCGAAAGACGCGGTAGCCGATCGCGGAATACATGTCGCGGTATGCCGCGAATTTCTCTTCCTCTTTACCCCGATAAAGATCTGTCTTATTGAACAGCAGGACGGCAGGCACATGATAGGCCTCACACGTCACGAGCCAGCGATCGATAAACCCCTGGGAAGTTCTGGGCTCTTTCAAGGTGACCAATAAGAGAGATTGATCGATATTGGCGGCAACGATATGATGGTGGAGCCGGTGGGAAGGGGACTGCCGATTGATATAGTTCCTTCGATCCAGGATCTGTGTAATCATCGCCGTGCGCCCTTCGCCTGCTTCCGGTTCCATCTCGACGTCATCTCCCACGGCAAGCGGATTGGTGGAACTGATGTCATCCAGCTTGAAAACGCCCTTGAGCCGTGCGTTCCACAGCTCGCCATCCGTTGCCTTCACCACATACCAACTTCCAGTCGACTTGTAAATCTTCCCGATCATATCGGGGTAAAATTATGGGAATTTGCGCAGCAACGACCACCTCAGTATCAGTTCAAGAAAAACCAGCATCGCGGCAGCCAAAGCAAAAGGATAGA
>DATMLR010000424.1:0-7061 GCA_035570015.1 Puia sp. | reverse complement strand
GACGACGAAGGCTGGTCCTATGAAATAAAATGGGACGGCTATCGCACCCTCGCCTATCTGCAAAAAGGAAAGGTCACCCTCCGCTCCCGCAATAATAAATCTTTCGAAAAATACTATCCCATCTCCGATTCCCTCAAGACCTGGCCCGTCAGCGCCGTCCTCGACGGCGAGATCGTCGTCCTCAACGCGAAAGGCCAGTCCGATTTCGGAGAGCTGCAAAACTGGCGCAGCGAAGCCGACGGCGATCTCGTTTACTACGTCTTCGACCTCCTCTGGCTCGAAGGCCGCGACCTCACCGGCCAGCTACTCTCCGAACGACGCGCCCTCCTGAAATCCATAACTCCCGACAACAGCATCATCCGCTACAGCGAGAGCTTCGAGACCGGCGGAAAGGAGTTCTTCGCCAAAGCCAAAAAGCTTGGCCTCGAAGGCATCATGGCCAAACGCACCGATAGCATCTATACCTCCGGCGCCCGCACCCGGGATTGGCTGAAGATCAAGACCGCAAGCCGCCAGGAGGTCGTCATCGGCGGTTTCACCCGCAACGCCGACAGCCCCAAGCTCTTCAGCGCACTGCTGGTCGGTGTCTTTGAAAATGGCCGCCTCCGCTATACCGGCAAGGTCGGCACGGGTTTCAGCGAAGAGATGCAGCACGACATGATGAAACAATTCAAGCCCTTGATCCGGAAAAAATCCCCCTTCACCGTCGAACCGGATATCAACCAGCCGTCCCGGTTCCGCCCCAATCCCCCCGAAGCCACCGCCACCTGGCTCAAACCAACGCTGGTGGGTGAGGTCGCTTTCCGCGAAATAACAACCGATGGCCTGATGCGGCAGCCTTCCTTTCAGGGCATGCGGGAAGATAAACCCGCGAAAGAGGTCATCCTGGAAAAACCAGTATCCGCCAAATCCCGGCCGGCAGACAAGCCCGCCGCCAACAAGATCATCACCCCCGTTGCCACAAAAGGAGATCGCGGCACCCTCCTCAACCCAACCGACGAGAGCCAGACCCGACCAATCAACGGTCACGACCTCAGCTTTACCCACCTCAGCAAGATCTTCTGGCCAAAAGAGAAATATACCAAACGAGACCTCCTAAACTATTATTACCAAATTGCTCCCTATATCCTGACCTGGCTCAAAGACCGGCCCCAATCGCTCAACCGCCACCCCAACGGGATAACAGGACCCGGATTCTACCAAAAGAATGTAAGCGGCAAGGTTCCGGACTGGATCACGACCTTCCCCTACCATAGCGCCGACGATGACGAAGACAAGGAATTCCTGGTCTGCACCGATGAAGCCAGCCTTCTTTATATGGTTTCCCTCGGCTGCATCGAATTAAACCCATGGAGCAGCCGCGTCACCAAACCGGATAACCCCGACTGGTGCATCATCGACCTCGACCCTGATAAGAAGACTTCGTTTGATCAGGTGATCGAAGCGGCACAGGTCACCCGCAAGATCCTTGACGCCGCGGGAGTGACCAGCTACTGTAAAACCTCCGGCTCGACCGGGCTGCACATCTATTTCCCATTGGGCGCCAAATACAGCTACGAACATTCCAAGGAATTCGCACGCGTCATCGTCACGCATGTACATAACGAAATTCCCGATTACACCACAATAGAACGCATGACGAGTGCAAGAAAAGGAAAGATGTACCTCGACTTTCTCCAGAATCGGCCGCAGGCTACGATCGCAGCACCTTATTCCGTGCGGCCCAAACCCGGCGCAACCGTATCGGCGCCGCTTCACTGGGAAGAAGTGAAAAAAGGTCTCACGACACAGCTCTTCACCATGAAGAACATGCCTGCGCGGGTGAAAGAAATGGGTGACCTCTTCAAGCCGGTCCTTGGAAAAGGCATCGACATGGAGAAAGCCTTGAAGAAGCTGACTTAGATCACATGAACTTTCAAGTGAAATTGCTCCGCCAATATCCTCACCGCGTGCTCTTTATCCAGGCATTCCCGGCGCACGGAGTGCTCGCCTTCCGGAACCGCCCAATCCGTCATCGCCACAACCGCGTCATGCCATTGCCCGATCGCTTCCTGCAGCGCATCGAGATAGTCGGTATTCAACTTGACCCGTTCGGTTATAGGCGCCGGCAATATCTTTTGCACATACAGCATGGTCTTTATCTTTTTTCGCGCCTGATGCAGCTCGTGCCCGGCGCCGCCCAGCAGGACGCCCGTCCGGATGATTTCCCCTGCATACCAACGCAGAACCCGTCCGGCATGGATTGGATGCATCTCCGTCTGCAATCGCTTCGACGCCTTCTTTCCTTTCTTTCTGTATTGGTGAATCTTTGCCGTAAATTTTTCCGTCGCCATCCGGATCGACCTCGCTTGCCCCTCCCTGTGTCCCTCCGACAACAAATTCCGCTCCTCCAGGAACCGCACCCGGCTGCCCGCGTCGCGGATCACCCCCGCCTTCCGGAACATTTTTTTCAATCCCGAGACATGACCGGCTGCCCGCTTGCCCGACCGGACCTTTACCAGCTCGACCAGCGCCCGGATCTTTTTGACCTCCAACCGCAGCCGGTGGAGCGCCTTCTCGTCTCGTGATTCATCGAATACGACCAACTCCTGCAGCCACCGCCGCTCTTTTTCGGCCAGGAATCGACGTTGTTTTTTTTTAGTGAGCATGAAAGTTTACTTCCGTTTCTACATATTCCCTGTATTGGTGGATATCTCCCTCCACCCGCCGCCTGAAGGCCGGCGTTAGCAGTCCCGCCATCCGTTCCCCGATCGGCCCCGCCGGAATGCCATACACGATCATGACGTCGATCCGCGTTCCTTTGCCCGGCGTATCCGAGAAGTTGATCTTGCCCGTGTTCCGGATCACGGCCCCCTCCACCGAATTCCAGGACAACTCCCTGTCCTTCTCGTCCCTGACGATCCTTGCCTCCCAGCGAATATCCCCCAATCCGCCCGGAATCTTCAGCCGCCACGCCGACGTCCGCTCATCCAGCTCGTCGATATGATCCAGATGATGCATGAACAACGGCCAATTTTCCAACCTGCGCCAAAAGGCATACACTTCCGGCCTCGGCCTGCTCACTACAACATGCGTCCTCACTTTGAGATCGCCGCCGTGCGCCCCGCCACGCCGCCCTGACATCGCATCGTACACGGCGCAATGTCCCGATACCGCGCGGTACAACAGGTATCCACCGCCCATCAGCAATATAGTGTTGACCGCATGCTTCTTAGCCGTAGCATAGATTAGCAGTGACCCCGCCAGGGCGCTCAGGATCCGTTCCGGGTCCCCGATATTAACCGCCGGTTTCTCAATTGTCGAAGAAGTTCGCATATGATCGCTTTTTCCCTATCCGATGCAAATAGTGAGCCCAATTCTCCCCATAACTGGGTAGGAAAATAAAGGTAAATACCTAGAAACCTTTGGTTTTTTGCAGGTCGTTCTTTACCTTGGATTCACGGTTAGGCTCCTTTTGTCTCCCTTAAAATTACCTCACTATGTTCCACCACTTGAAGATAGGTGAAGAAGTATCCTTTCCCGGCTTGCTCGATATCAAGCTCATCGTCGAAGCAATCAATGACGGGAAGGTCCGCTGCAAGTACTACGACGACCATCTCCAAAAGTACATTCGGGTCACATTCCCCGCCGAGGCATTGATCCGCGTAACTCCTACTTTGGCTCCAGCGCCCGCCGTATCCGCTCCACCAGGTCCTGCAAGTGATATTTGCTGAGTCGGTCCGTCATCAAAGGCAAACTCGCCTGGATTTGAGTCCTGAGCTCGCTTAGCTCTGCTCTGGCGATCGAAGGGAGATCGGTGTTGCGGGTATTGGGACCAAAGAAGAGCGCCAGCCCAGGTGGGAGCCCCGACGGCGCCGCCGCCGGACTTAAGATCGCGATCAAGGATTCCACATACGTCTTCTGCAGATTCCTCCTCCTCATGGTGACCGTCTGATGCGTGACGAGCTCTTTCCAAATCCCCTTATGCGCGTCGCTTAACAGATCTTCCACGGTATAGACATTGGCGTCACCGTAACGGCCTTCCGTCTCAATTAATACATTCAGCCGCGAGGCAGACAGCAGACTACTCAGCACTCCAGTCTGAATACCGCCTACCTGATCTCCCCACGAAGGGCTGCTGATCTTATTCAGGATCGTATCATCCTGCAGCCACGCCGGTGTCTGAAAAAGCTGCGTATTCAGAAAAGCGACCGCCTCCCGCTGCCGTGACTTTGGAACGGGCGCAAAGACATCTCCCGGCTGCTCTATACTATGGACGGTCTCACAAACGCCGCCCACATTTTTCAGCACATGACCCATATACCGGCTGAACTGCCCTACCAGCGTGTTGTACATCTCTTCGAGGTTGTCATATTTATCCCCTTCCTCCCTTGTCCACTCAGGCAACCTGGGCAAGATCCGACGCAAGTTCCGGATCCCATATTCCCCGGCCTTCATGCTGTTGTCGCCCAGATCCTCCATCTGCGACCGCGGATCCTGATTGAATCCTTCGCCGCCAAACCACAACCGCGGATTCGAGCCCAGGCTGTCGATGATCCACCGGTTCAGTACCTTTGCTTCGGCCTTCGGATCGGCTGTCCCCGAATACGCATATCCCCATTGGATTGCCCAGCGGTCATACTCACCGATCCGCGGGAACAGATCAGCCTCGGGAATACTGTCCTCCGGTTGCGCGACATAGTTGAACCGCGCATAATCCATGATTGACGGCGTATGTCCATGCACGTCCAACCAGGCCTTGTCCCGGAGTTTCTCCACAGGGACCGTACTGCTGGCGCCCATATTGTGCCGCAACCCCAGCGTATGTCCTATCTCGTGAGAGGAGACGAACCGGATCAGATTACCCATCAGGCTGTCATCGAGCTGCATCTTCCTGCCCCTCGGATCGACTGCGGCGGCCTGGATCATATACCAGTTATGCAGGAGCTCCATGATATTGTGATACCACCCGATATGACTTTCGATGATCTCCCCGCTTCTCGGATCATGCACATTGGGGCCATACGCATTTTCGATATCGGAAGCAAAATACCTCAAGACCGAATACCGTGCATCCTCCAGGCTCATCGTGCTGTCACCAACGGGCCATTCCCGGCCCTGTATCGCATTCTTAAAACCCGCCTTTTCAAAAGCAGCCTGCCAGTCGTTGATCCCCCGTATCAGGTAAGGCACCCACTTTCGGGGCGTGGCCGGATCGATATAATAGATGATCGGCTTCCGCGGCTCCACCAGTTCCCCGCGCTGCCATCTTCCCCGATCCTCCGGCCGCGGCTCCAGCCGCCACCGAACGATGAATTCCTGGTTATCGATCTTTTGCTGGTCATCACTGTATATCGTATAGTCGTCTGCGAAGTAACCCACCCGGGCATCGAACAACCGCTTTGACATCGGTACCGCCGGAAGCAGGATCAAGGAAGTATTCATCTCCAGCGTCACCGCCCCCGCCGCATCGAACGGCGACGGCAGTATCAGGGAAAAAGGCGAAGGAGGGCCGCCGCCGGCGGTGAAGGTCTTTACGCTGCGCACTTCCGTATTGATCGGGAAAGTATTGATCTGCTCGATATAGGACCGGTCCGCAGCGATCCCTCCCAGATGCATGCGCCCTTTGATCCCCTGAGGTATCCCGATTGGGCTATTGTCTCCTTTGAAAAAGTCCGACACGTCGATGACCACACTGGAGGAATCCTTTCCATATGCTTTGATATCGAACGCCACCGCGATCGGATGGACCGTCGAATTTCGAACTGCCGTATAGATCTTATTTGTCGAATCCGCGGCGCTGACCAGCGTAACGACCCGCAGAAATAGTACGTTCGACGGCCCTTTCTCCCATTCCAGCGTTTGCTGATTGGCCAGTTCCCCACCATAGGTGCCGCCGCCGCCCGTCTTTCCAAACCGCGTGACCGCCATGAACTCCCGCCCCATCATTGAGTCGGCAATCTCAAAGTACCACTTGTCCTCCACCTTATGAACAGTGAACAACCCTTCGCGCGTGATCGCCTTTTCTGTGATCACCTCTTTGTACGGCTTGGGGCCGGGATGCAGCGCGAACCCGCTAAAGGCCGCGGCTCTGATTTTATTTGTATCCGCGGGAACGGGTGTTGGGGTTTGTCTCCTTCGTTGCGAAAGGGCCGGAATAATCGCCATTAGAAAGATAGCGATCGAAAGCAATATTTTCTTCATGCGGCTAAAGATACGATTTTGACTTTCTTTTCGTTTATTGGCTAAATAGAACCGTTCAACCGCACCGCTATGCGACTCTTCTCTGTTATTATCCTCCTGACAACCTCATTCACCGCCGGTGCACAGACCGCCCCGACTGACGATGTCCATGCCAGCCTGCTCGCCGGCAAGAAGAAGTCCCTGATCGCCTACGCCGGCCAGGGCCACTCCTTCACCCTCGAAATAGCCCCGACCGCAAAACCCTCCGACGTCCCCGGCTTTATCACGATCAACAAACAGATCTTCCAGTCCACCCTTGTCCCCGTCGACAAATCCATCGACATCAGCAGCCTGACCCCCGCCCGGGAACAGGATATCCTGACCCGCTATATGAATTCCGAACTGGCCTATTATAAGAAAAAGCTCCATCAGCGCTATAACAACTTGCAAACGGATTGGGTGACTCTCCAGAACAGGCTATTCCTCGTATGGTATTTCGATACGCCCAAAAATAACAAGCTGATAAGCCGGCAGATCTATGTCTCCACCCTTTTCTTCAACCAGGTCATGGACCTGAACGCGCCGGTCTTCCATCCCGAAGATTCCGAAAAGGCAAAGGCTATCCTTTTGCGGCTGGCCGGGTCCATGAAGACCTATGACAAACACCTGGACCTTATCGCGCTTGGAAAGAAATTGAATAAGGGATAAGACCAGTTAATTTGGGAATCCTTTGTACCTTAATGGAATGAGAAAACTCCTCCTATCATTCCTGCTATTCCCCCTGCTCCCATTGCACGCTCAAAAATTGGCCTCCGCCGCCCGCACAGGCGCAGCCGCCGACTATTTCCCCCCGCGCGGCGAATGGCAGCACCGCTCGCCGGCCGAACTCGGCCTGGATT
>DATMLR010000423.1:0-15058 GCA_035570015.1 Puia sp. | reverse complement strand
CAAGGACTGAAGCCTGAACCAGGCCAAGCGCGCTGAAATTCGGGTCATTTCTCGGGGTGGGGGGGACAGCCATATTCAGGCGAAGCATATCACCGCCGGTCGGAAGAAAATTGTTGATAAAGGGTTTGCCCGCGGCCAATGGGTTGCCATTTTTACCTGTCGCCAATTGATAGGGGACCAGATTGGGTACCCCTGTATTGAAGATGGGCCAAAGGTCGACTGAGCGCGGAGAATTTGGGGCCGGCAGCAGCAATTTGCCGAAGATCGCGTCATCGAGTGCCGTGCCGGCAACTGCGGGGCTGCCTTTCAAAGCGTACAACCCGTTTTGTTGATCTCCGAACCCAAACGCGCCCAATGAGTTCCTTTGGATGCGAAGCGGGGTCAATGCCGGGATCGCGGCGCCGAAGAACGTGTTGTCCATATAAAGCGCGAGCTCGGGGTTGTAAAAGAAATTGCCGAATGTCTTTATATGGGCCAGGTCCTCATAGGGAGTCAGGGAATTCCACAGGTCCTTTTTGCCGATCGGGGTGACTACTTCGTTTGTCAATGGCATGCCGAGCCGGGAAACCTGAACCCATTCCCCGGAGAAGGACTCCACGCTTTTATCAACACTTGCCGGCTTATTGAGGGTCTTTATTTTTTGCCTGCTCGCCGAAGCCCATACGCCGATGACATAATCAGGGTCGAGGATGGTCTTTGCTGCTTGGACCGGTTTGTGATCTTTTTGAAGGGTCGAAATATCGATTTGCAAGGCGATAGCAGAGACGTTTTTGCATTTCAGGCCATCGCTGGGCTGGGTACCAGTTGTGCGTGGCGCGTCGCCCAGATCGAATACGCCGCCCAGGTCGACAAAGAAGGGGTCATCTGCTGTGCCGCAGAATACTTTTTCGCCCGTGTTCGCCGTCGTGATCGCCTGATTGATGAGCGTGTTATAGTCGGCTATGTTCAGACCTACCGGGGAGCTGATTGAACGGGGCCCGATATTGGGTGGAGGCACAATACCGTCGTTGACGATCTTTTCGAATCGTCGCCCGCCATCCATGCTTCTTTCCAGGTCATAGGTCGTTTTCAGGTTTTGCTTCCCCAGCCTGATGTTGAAAAAAGTCGTCGGGTCTTCATTTGTCTTATGAAAAGTGAAACGGTAAACGATGTCATCGCCGGGAGTTGCGGCATTATTGTCTATATGAATTTCATAACGGATATTTTCACCGAATGAATAATAGTTCGGGCCACCCTGCGGCAATTGCATCGGTACATAATTGGCGATGATGGTGACCTTGTCGGGATTGTCAGGGCTCCTGAATGCATACAGGTCCGTGTTGTCGGCCAACGGGTCATTCGAGATCAGTGGTGCTTCCCTGTGGCTCGAGGCCCATAACGGGAAAGTATTGACCAGCATCGCGAACAACAGGATGGATGCGTATATCTTGCGTTTCATACTTGAGTTAATTTAATTTTTCGGTTTGATATTTATTGAACCGCTGTCCCTCTCCAGGGTGTTTGGACATAAGGGAATGATGTTTTGAATGTGGTGTCGTTTTGGTTCACCCCCGTACTATAGGTGAGCACATTCAGCAGATCGGGGGTCACCGGGCTGCCCGTGCCGTTGAAATCGTCATACCACAGACCGATGGCCGCGAGTACGACGCCGCTGACCGCCTGTAATTCAATCCTTGTTACGTCATCTTCCAGTCTTCTCCCATTCGGGAAGCCGTCCATATTAGGGATGAACTGGAGTGATTTGTTCTTGTTATAATTCGTGTCGGTCAAACCGAGGACTGCAGCTTGTACTAGGCCAAGCGCGCTGAAATTCGGGTCATTCCTTGGAGTCGGCGGCACAGCCATATTCAGGCGAAGCATATCGCCACCGGTCGGAAGGAAATTATTGATGAAAGGCTTGCCCGCGGCCAATGGATTGCCGTTCTTTCCTGTGGCCAACTGATAAGGGCGCAGGTTGGGGACCCCGGTGTTAAAGATGGGCCACAGGTCGACAGAACGCGGAGAGTTCGGAGCGGGCAATAACAAATTGCCAAATTCATTGTCAGCGAGAGCCGTGCCTGCAAGGGCCGAGGTGCCTTTCAGTCCGTACAACCCGTTTTGATTGTCTCCGAACCCAAACGCGCCCAGTGAATTCCTTTGGATGCGCAAGGGTGTGAAGGAGGGGATGGCTGCGCCGAAATATGTGTCATCCATGTAAAGGGCCAATTCAGGATTATAAAAGGAATTCCCGAATGTCGAGATGTTGGCAAGGTCTTCGTAAGGAGTTAGCGTGTTCCAAAAATCCTTCTTGCCGATGGGTACAACGACTTCGTTGGTCAACGGCATGCCTAATCTGGAAACCTGGACCCAATCGTTATTATTGTCGGACCCACCGCCATGCCGATAATTATCATTGTAGCCTCCGCTGTTATCTTCTGCATCCTTAAGCGTGCTGATCCTTCTTCTGCTGGCGGATGCCCAAATGCCGATGACAAAGTCCGGGTCCAGGATATTTGTGGCCTTCGACACTGGTTTATGATCTTTTTGCAGGGTGGAAATGTCGACCTGCAGACAAATGCAATGGACGTTGTAATGGCCGAGCCCATCCCGCGATTGTGCGTTCAGCCGGGGCAAATCGCCGAGGTCGAAAACACCGCCGAGGTCTACAAAGAAGGGGTCGTCGGCGGGGCCGCAAAATACCTTTTCACCTGTGCTTGCATTGGTTATGGATTGATTGATCAGGGTATTGTAATCGGGCACATTTAACCCGACCGGTGAACCGATGGAACGGGGCCCTATATTATTTGGGGGCACTATTCCATTGGAAACAATGGTGCTAAAGGAAACGCCTCCGTCGGTGCTTTTTTCGCAGCGATAGGTTGTTTTTAGATTTTGCTTGCCCAGGCGGATGTTGAAAAAGGTAGTTGGGTCTTCATTTTCCTGTTTGAATGTGAACCGATAAATAATATCGTCCAGTGAGGTCTTGATATTATTCTTGACGTGGATCTCATACCGGATGTCTTCCCCAAACGTGTAATAGTTAGGGCCGCCGAAGGGAAGCTCGGCCGGGATGTAATTGGCGATGATCGTGATCTTGTCAGGATAATCCGGGCTTCTGAATGCGTATAGGTCTGTGTTGTCGGCCAATGGATCATTGGCGATGAGTGGCGCTTCCCGGTGGCTGGAAGACATAAGCACTACTGACAATCCCGAAACGAAGGCAATGACGATGATGAATCGTATCCACCTCTTTGTAATCGTGCTTGATTTCATTTAGTTGGTTTTATTTATTAAGAATGGGGCATGGGAAATCAGGGGGATCCATGTATTGTCGATCCCAGGATCCAAAGGGCCGGATGAGTTGTGCTGGATTCTAAAAAGTCACGTGAGGGTGGGAAAATAAAGCGACGCTGTAATTAATAGGTACGTAGCATGAATGAGAATGGATTTTTTGATTTTAAGAGAAGGCCGCTAAACTCAAATTCGGAGGGCTTTTCCAAAATTTGGAAATTCTTTTCCCAGAATGGTCCATAATATTATAGGTCTCAGGTCATTATATGTTGGCACTTTTGTTGGTCCAGAAAGACCAGACCTAAACACGTTCCTATGAAATCTATTCTTACGATTTCGACCCTTTTGATATTACTCTCGCCGGGGAGTTTTGCCCAGGTTCAAACGGCGGGTTCCTACGTTGATATCAGCCAGCCTGCGGGTGGCGCAATCCAAAATGGTGACATTCTCGAGATCAGGGGCATCATTAGTGTTCCGAGCGGTACGACAGTAACGGGTCTTACTTATACAAGCACTGTGCCCGTTAACACAGCTTATCAAGCGGGTACGCTGCGCGCGGAAACCAATGAAGGCGTGATTGTCGGCGGAATTACAAATACCGGCGCGTATACGGATGCAGCGGGTGACGATCAGGGTCAGGTCATAGGGAGTGCCATTACGATCTATATGGGTACCGGCGCTACATCTGCGGCGGGAGGGTCTTTAGTGGGAGGCACGACGACCCCGGTATTTTACAATGCTCAGTCGATTCTAATGGCGGCATATAGGGTACAGGTTACCGGGGCAATTGGGTCCACCTTTAGCGTGGTTGGCTCAATATCCTACTCGATAGCCGGCGTTCCGACTACAGCGACCCTGACTACGATCGTAGTCGGCGTTTATACTAATTCTCCCTGCGACGGCGCGGGCCCAACGAACTATATGACGAGTGAAACGAATGGTACGTTTGGTTCGGGATCGACTCAAAACAGGACGACTTCCTCACCGAATGTTACCGGGTTTACCTTTGTCAACCTGAGCGCCGGCCAGCCGTCCGACGGCAACTATGCCATCGTAAACAACAACAGCCCGACTCAGTATACGGGTACCACTCCGGCCGCCGGAGACAGAGTATTTGGGGTCTGGGACGTTATCGGCGACCATACCGGGTCCACTACCGGGACAGGAAACCCTCCCGCCGCCAATGGCGCCACAGCCGGGTATATGCTGGCTGTTAACGGTACCTATGCCCCGTCCAGCTTTTTCAGTACTACCGTGACCGGGTTGACCGCCAACACCGAATATACCTTGTCATTCTGGGTGTACAACCTATGTCCGCTGTGTGGGGCGAATCCCAGCACGGGCGGTTCGTCAGGGACACCAGGCGTTAAGCCGAATATCGCGTTTGCCATCGCCGGGATGGATTATTATAATACGGGGGAATTAACCTATTCCGGCCAGTGGGTGCAGGGTTCCTTTACGTTCAATTCGGGTGCCGGCACCTCTGTTCCGATCAGTATCCGGAATAATGCTCCGGGAGGTGGAGGAAATGACTTTGCTATTGACGATATCACGTTGACCACCTGTTTGATCCTTCTTCCTGTCGATCTGCTTAATTTTAAGGGGACCGAGGAACCAGGCGGCGTAGAGCTAACCTGGCAAACTGCCGGAAATCAGGATGCGGCTGATTTTGTCGTTGAGCGCAGCGTTGGAAATGACCGATTCGACAGCATCGGGCGGGTAGCAGCCCTTTCACAACCTACAGACGGCAGCTATAATTTTACGGATAACTCAATTCCGCAGGCAGCGAGTGTGACATACCGGTTAAGAATAGTTGGAATAAATGGAAATACCAGCTATAGTCCGCTGGTTTCTTTCGCCGGCGGAGCGCTGCCGGCGCAGACTCTCCATGTCGGGCCGAACCCGGCATCCAGTAGCGCTACGTTGTACATGTCGGCCGCCGAAGCGGGATCGGTTCAGGTCAGCTTTTGGAACCTTGCGGGCGAGCGGGTTGGCGAGCAAACCTGTGTCGTCGCAAAAGGCCAGAACGCCCTTGCTCTGCAATCGATCGATCGCCTGGCGAAAGGGATATATGTGATCCGGATGGTATCCGGTGTACAGACGGAATGTACGAAGTTGTTGGTCGAATAGCATTTACCTTACTTTTGAAATGATCCATTTTGTCATTGCATCCAACGCAAGGGGGGAAAAGGTTTGCTCAATGGTGGCGTATTCGGTCGGCGAGCCCGTTTTGCACTCCTGGAACAAATGATTCAGGTTGGGTAATTCGACCGTAGTGACTTCCTTGTTACCTCCTTTGTCCAATGCCGTTTTGATAGCTGCCAAATCGATCTCAGGTGGAACCTGTAAGTCCTTTGATCCATCCAGCGCCAGAACGGGACATCTAACTTTCTCCAGGGTAGGGGCGGGGTCATATCGAATAAAATATTTCATCCATGGCGTTGCCAGTTGTTTCACCCGCTCGGCCACAAATTGCGCCTGGCCAGTGCCCACCGTCCCGGCATAGGTAGTGTCTGTTCTTATCCGGTCGCTATAATAAGCAGTCAGTTCTTTCTTTAGCGTATCCAGATTTTGTGAGCCGGCAACCAGATCGTATGCTGCATCGTTTACCGACGACATATCCCTGATGACATCTTCCCTTTCCCCCGAAACCCTCCCGATCAATGCCTCTTGCGAAAGAAGGATCCGTTTGCCGGATATACCGGGGCCGGCGAGCAGGACGATAAAGCTGACCTCTTTCCTTCGAACGGCGACCATCGGCGCTATCATCCCGCCTTCGCTATGACCGATCAGCCCGATTTTATTTTTGTCGATTTCATTTCTACTCAGCAAAAAGTCCAGTTCGGCTTCCACATCGGTCGAAAAATCCATAGAGGTGGCCCCCTTGAAATTCCCCTTCGATTCATTTGTCCCCCTATCGTCAAACCGCAAGACGGCTATTCCGTTCCTGGTCAGATAATCGGCAATCACGAGAAAAGGTTTGTGGCCAAGGATTTCTTCATCCCGGTTTTGTGGACCGCTTCCGGTTATCAAAATTACTGCCGGAAAAACCCCGGTCTTGTTGGGCATCGTCAGGGTCCCGGCCAAAACGAAATTCCCATTCTTCCATTCTTATTCACGAAATGTACGTCTTCTGTGTAGTAGGGATAAGGTTTTACAGGCTCCTGCGGTCTGTTCGTCCTGACCATATTCCCCCTGCTCAACGTCAGTGGAAGTTCCTGACCTCCTTGCTTAAAGGTGCCGGGGATTGAATCCCCTTTTTGCATTTTGCCTTCAAACTGGATACCCAGCCCAGCCACTTCAAATCGGAGGATGGAATCCTGAAAAGTTGTTTTCGTAACCGCAATCCCGGCGGCTCCCTGATCCGGGCTGTCCATCGTGGCAGAGTAGCCATTCGATGCCCGTGTTACATTGAGTATGAGTCTCAATTGAATTCCGCTGAATTTCAGGATACCATTCCATGACCCCGTTATATCCTGCCCCGATGACAGCAAGGACCACATGGAGAAGATTAGTAACATTTTGAGCGCTTTCATTTTATTTCGTTTTATTTTTTTTGACAATCTTTAATAAGAATATTATTCCGAGATAGATCAGAACCGCAGTCAGCAGTGAAACCGGGATAAACCATGATCCCAAGAGCTCGGTTACTTTGGCGTGGCTGTGAAATCCAATGCTGATGCCTCCGGACCCGGATTCGCTCATGTAGCCATATTGAAAAGCACCGTTGCTATTGATAAAAAGGCCTACGTGATCCGGGTAAATAAGTTTCAGAATGATGAGTATTGGAAAGGCAATCTCAAAAAGAAAAAGGACAAACAGGATAAAATAGATCACTCCGTTTGTCAAATTCAAAACCAGCGCCTGAATCAGGTGTTTGGGGTTAAAGGTCAGTGTCGCCTGCCCAATTTTCTTGGCTGCAACAATATCCTTTAAAGTTTCCTCTGGGGCGCCGAGCCGGTCCAGCACATTTAAGAGGGTTTCCATCTGATCTTTGGTATTATTGGCGGTCAGGAATTCATAAATATGACTGTTGATCTCCAGCAATACGTCCTCTCTATCCTTTTCCGACAGAATGGAAGTGGCCCTCCTGCATCGTTGCATATAATCATTGTAAACCCGTTGTGCTGATTGGTTGTCGAAAGAAATCGCTTTCATATCTTATTCATTTATCTTTTTAAGGATCGATCCGGCGTACGTTTTCATCGAGGCCAATACGCTTTTCCCTTCGGAGGAGATCGAATAATATTTCCGGGGGATGCCGGAAGGCTGTTCTTCCCATTGGGGTGAAAGCAGTCCTTCTTTTGCCAGCCGGACCAAAAGCGGATATAGGGTCCCTTCGCCGACATCGATATCGAATTCTACTTTGATGTCCTGTATCAATTCGTATCCATAGCACTTCTTCTTTTCCAGGATGATGAAAACGAACATGGGCAGTAATCCCTTTCGGAATTGAGAGTGCCAGTTTTCTATGAATTCCACTTTCATAATACAAAGCTAAACAATATACATCGGATAGCAAAGTATTTTTCTAAGCGAATTATTTGGTTGATTATCAGATTGTTTTCAGGCAGAACTGTTAATCATGGGCGGTCAATCCGATTGCAAAGTATCCGGCAAAGACACTGATGGAGACCTTTGCATTTATGATACGTTGAGGCAAGAGAAAGGGGGGGCCGGCACCTCCGGCATATCGGATGTGACGTTTGTGCTTTATTGACGGTCATTCATTGATTTTTCGGATCGGGTATTCCTCGGAGTATTAACTTACAATAACTAAATTAAGCATAAATGGAAAAACTGAAACAAATCGCCGGAGTGTTGTCGCTTGCAGTCACTTTTGTGGCATGCATGCCGGTCACAAAAACCTTTGCTCAGGATACCCAAAAACAGAAGGCTGTCAAAACTTACTATGCGAGCTATGAGAGCAAAGACTGGAACACGCTGGCCATTCTCCTTGCCGAGGATTTCACGTTCTCCAGCCCCGCAGGCGATAACCACATCTCTTTGGCAGCCTATCATGCCAAATGCTGGCCGACATCACAAATGACAAAAAAGGTGGCGTTGCTTAACATGATGGAGAAAGGCAATCAACTTTTTTTGCTGGTGGAGATCACAAGTACGGAGGGCAAGGTTGCGCGCAACGTCGACCTCTTTACCTTCGACGATAGCGGCAAGATCAAGTCGCACGAATGCTTTTTTGGGCCGGGGATTGGGTATCCGCATAGTACGAATTGAACCCTCGGACGAAAGGCTATCTGATCTTAACGATACCTTCTGCCACTTTAGGAAATTTGGAAAACACGAGAGGATCATGTCCTGGAATAATTAATGAAGTATTGGGTTGAAGGACCCTCATTCTTTTCAATTGCTTAACGTAGGCATCCGGATTAAATAGGTAATAGGTTATAGGCAGTAAATGTTCAACATTGTAATAAAACCAACAATCATCTGAAGCAAGAATTACCTTATCTGTTTTTGTATTAATGAGGAGATGCTGTGATTCCCAAGTATGTTTCGATCCAATGAATGCCCTGATACCAGGAAACATTTCAATACTATCACCTTTTATCAGGGTTAATTTCCCCTCAAGGTTCTTAGCAACAATATTTTTTACATCTTCTTTATTAAGACCTTCGGTAAACCCATTGTCAGTAATTTCTGTTGCTTTTACACCCATTCTTAGCAATGCGCTGTCGGGCCTTACATAACTTTTCCAGAGACCACTGTCCTTATCAGAAGCGCCTGCTGCCGCAAACGAGAGTGGCATATGCCCCCTCTGTCCCAAATCGGATTGCATATACTTCATATTCATTAGAATTTTGGGCAAAAGAAGTTATTTGAATACAAAGAAGACCGAAAAGAATATGTAAGTATTTCATAATTGTTAAAATATCAGTCAGTATTCCCCAGGTTTGAACAAAGCGGAAAAACGCCGTGAATCAATTGAACATCTTAAGGTAACACATTAAAAAGTAACTTAGAAAATCTATTTCTGATGGCAATTTTTGGTGATCAGGAGTGTACCCGCACTAACCGGGTTGATCCGCAGCTGCGCATCCGTATAATTGAACTACCTGATCCGCCCTGTCTTTACTATCACCCGCTGGGACGAGTCCCTTATTTGTAACCTTGGTCTCAACACCTCTTCGACGTGGCTCATGTCCTCATTGTTATGCATCGTTTCTATAAATAGCTTTGCAGCCGCTTTTCCCAACTCAAACGAGGGCATATCGACGCTCGAAACTCCTGGTGTCACCAGGCTCACTACCGGCTCATTATTGAACCCCACCAACCCAATATCCTGCGGCATCTTAAGGCCTCGCTCCTTGATTGCCAGCATGGCTCCGATGGCCATCCGGTCACTGATTGTAAATATTGCATCCGGCCTCTTTCCCAAGGCCAGTAATTCGAGGGTGGCATAATACGCGTAATCCTGGTTGAAATCGCAATAGACGATCAGGCTATCGTCCCTTTTGATCTTATTCTTCTTTAACGCTTTCAGATAGCCTTCCAGGCGGCTGTTGCTTATCCCCAGATTGAGCGGGCCGGCCAGGATGGCGATCCGCTTATAACCTTGTTCCAACAAATGTTCGGTCGCCAGAAAACCCCCTTCCTCGTTGTCCAGCCGGACGCTCGGTGCGGCCAGGTCGGGCGTAACACGGTCAAATATTACCATCGGCAAGCCTCTTTCCTGTATCTTCTTAAAATGGTCGAATATCTTCGTCTCACTGGAAACAGAAATGATAAAGCCATCCACCAGGCTATCGAGCAGCCTCCGCGTATTCAGGATTTCCCGTCCATAAGATTCATTGCTCTGGCAAACCATCACCGTATAACCGGCTTCCAACGCCACTTCATCGATTCCCTTTACCATCGTAGATAATACATAGTCCAGATTCGGAACGATCACCCCGATCGTATGCGTTTGTTTTTGCCGTAAACTGAGCGCTAATTTATTCGGTTGATAGTTCAACTCTTCAGACAATGCGATCACGGCCTGCTTGGTTTCCGGGCTTACATCCGGCGCATTACGCAGTGACCTCGACACCGTGGAAATGGAAATATTCAATCGCTGGGCGATATCCTTGATCGTAGCCGGTTTATTCATTTCCGGGTTTTTGCTGAAAAGTAAAGCTACAGGTTAATTGGTTATGGGAATCCCGGAACCGTTACCGGAAACGTTATCGGTCGATTATTTCTGAATAATATCTAACAGAATGGATTATTCACCTAAACATTTTCAAGTATCAGCGCCTTTTTTTAAACAAGAAAATCCGGAGCCGCTGACGATTCCAGCTTCCTTTGGGATAATATTGACCGACCGATTGCCTAACCGCCAAAAAACTGCCAGTATGAAAAAGAAACGATTGCGTCTCTTCCCCCTCGCCCTCTTATTCTCCCTATTTCTTCACGCCCAACAAAATACTGTCATAACCGGGGCAGTCACGAATAGCAAGACCGGAGAAGCGCTGGAAGGCGTGACAATCACCGTAAACAAGCAGAGGACCGGCACCACCAGCAAGGCGGATGGCACCTATTCCATCACTGTAAATGCCGACAGCAGGGTCTTGTCGTTTTCCTCTGTCGGATATCTTAAACAGTCGGTGGAGATAGATGGGAAGACAAAAATCGATGTGGCGCTGAAACCAGACAACAGTGCGTTGAACGATGCAGTGGTGATCGGTTACGGCACCCAGCGCAAAAGGGATCTTACCGGATCGGTGGTGTCCATTGCTGCGAAGGACCTGTCGGAAACCCCGATCACCCGGCCAGATCAAATGATCCAGGGCAGATCGAGCGGCGTCCAGGTGATCCAAACCAATTCCGCGCCCGGCGGTAACATTAGCATACGCATCAGGGGAACCAATTCGATCAACTCAAGCAATGAGCCGCTCTTTGTGGTAGACGGCTTTCCTGGCGCCGGTGACCTCACGACGATCAATCCGCAGGACATTGAATCAATCGAGATTTTAAAGGACGCTTCTTCCACCGCCATCTATGGCAGCCGGGGCGCGAACGGCGTCGTGCTGATCACCACAAAGAAAGGCCGCGTCGGGCTGCAGTCGGTAACCTTCGAAAGCTATTACGGGCTTCAGAGCATCAGTAAATTATATCACATGATGGACGCGACTCAGTTTGCCACCTACCTCGATTCTGTGACAGCGCAAAATGATCGGCTGACGAACACTACAACCGCGCTACCTTACTCCTCTTCCCAAATCAGCGGGCTGGGTAAGGGGACCAACTGGGAAAAAGCAGTGCTGCGGACGGCGCCCATCCAAAGCTATCAATTGTCATTGAACGGCGGCACGACGGACAGCCGGTACAATTTAAGCGGGAACTTTTTCGATCAGGAAGGTATCGTGATCAATTCCTGGTTTAAAAGAGGGTCCCTTCGATTCAATTTTGACAAGACCATCAGTCCGAAGGTCCGCATGGGACTGGCGTCGGAGTTTGCCTTCTCCAGCCAGAACCAGGCCCTGGTCAATACGAATGGCGGAGCCGCCGGCGGAACGATGTATGATGCGCTGCGATTCAACCCTGCCCTCCCCATTAAGGACAGCACGGGCGCCTATACCTACGTCAACGGCCCGGCTCCATATGTCGATCTGGCGGGCAACCCGGTTGCTTACGCGCTCAGTACGACGAACAGAACCAATAATTTTCGCGCGCTGACCGACGCATTCATCGAATACGAGATTATCAGGGGCCTGAAATACAAGGCCCTCGCGGGAGCGGACATTGAATATACGACGATGGATTTCTTTACGCCTTCGTTCCTGTATTTGAGTACGCAAAACACTTCTACCGGCAACGCCGTGAAAAACGCCAATACGACCTATAGTTGGGTAAATGAAAATACACTAACCTATGACAAGAAGCTGAATAGTCACAATGTCATCAATGCGGTAGCCGGCTTCTCCTGGCAGGTGTTTGAGCAGGGGACGCTGAGCGGTGCATCGAACGGTTTTTTTACAAACGACCTGGGAACGAATAACCTGAGCATCGGTTCCAATCCGCTGGTTCCGGGCAGCAGCCAACAAAAAAATACGCTGGCTTCCTATTTCGGGCGGGTGAATTACCGGCTGCTTGAAAAATATCTTTTCACGGCGACGATGCGTGCCGACGGGTCGTCCCGGTTCGGCGTCGGAAATAAATGGGGCTATTTTCCTTCGGGCGCCGTTGCCTGGCGGCTGATCGACGAAAGTTTCATCCGGAATCTGAACACCTTTAGCGATTTAAAATTAAGGATCGGTTATGGCGTGACCGGGAACCAGGAGATCGGCGATTATCAATCTATTCCTCAATATACGGCCACTAGTTATAACCTCGATAATACGCGGGTGGTGGGTGTAGCGATCAATAATATCCCCAACCCAAACCTGAGTTGGGAACAAACCGCTTCGACCGATCTGGGCCTCGATTTCGGATTGTTGAAGAACCGCCTGACCGGTACCGTCGATGTGTATACAAAAAAAACGACCAAACTATTATTTAACGAATTTGTGCCAACGACCTCCGGTTTCTCCAGTGAGCTGATCAATGCGGGCAGTGTCGGGAATAAGGGGATCGACATCGGTCTGGATTTTGTGGTGGTTGACGGGAAGGATTTTGGCTGGCGGATTTTTGGCGATTTTTCGTCCAGCAGGAACAAAGTCCTCAACCTGAATGGAACCAATAATCTGCTGGCCGGGAATTCGAGCACGAGCATTTTTACAGGGGGCGGGCAGCCAACGACGATCTTACGGGTCGGGCAGCCGATCGGCTCCTTTTACGGCTATAAGTTTGCGGGCATCTGGCAAAATGCAAAGCAGATCGCGGCTTCCGGGCAAAAGAGCCCGGTTGTGAACCCGGGTGATCCCATTTACGTCGATGAGAACGGCGATAGCAGCATTACGGGGGCCGACAGGGTGATCATCGGTCATGCGCTGCCCAAATTCATCTATGGCTTTACGAATAATGTAAGGTGGCGGCAGTTCAATTTATCCGTATTTATTCAGGGGGTATATGGGGATAATATTTTAAATGAAAATCTGTATGATATACAGAACGGGTTTTCCACTGATAACAAACTGTCTTCCGTTGTCCATAGCTGGGCCGGGGACGGCACCAGCAATACCCTGCCGAGGGTAAGCAGCACATTAAGAAGGAGCACCGGCATCACGAGTGATGTCATCGAGGACGGCAGCTATATGCGGCTGAAGACGGTTTCGCTTTCGTATAATGTAGGCTTGTCTGGTCATAAAACGATCAAATCCCTGATGCTGTATGTCACGGCGCAGAACCTGGTTACGCTGACCCACTATTCCGGGTTCGACCCGGAGGTCAATTCGTATGGGAACAACAGCAATTCGAATAATCTCAGCTTAAATACGGACTACGGTTCTTATCCTTCGGCGAGGTCGTTCCTGCTTGGGGCAAAAATGGGGTTATAACTTATTAAAATATAAAAAAAGCCGTTATGAAAAAGGGCGCTATCATATTACTCATCGCCTGTATTGCAGTCGGGTCCTGTAAAAAGTTCCTGACGGAAACGCCGTACAGCCTGCTAAGCACCAACAATTTCTATCAGTCGGCCGGGGATGCCGCCGTGGCGCTGAACGGAGTCTTTGCCACATTGACCGCACAGACCTATTATGGGAGAACATCGTGGACCGTTACGGAGCTGGGCGGTGAAGATCTGACGGTGCCGGCAAACAGCTCGTCGGACCGGATCACCATTGGCAATTACACGGCTAACAGCTCCAACGGAGAGGTCGCCAACTGGTGGAACAATATTTACAGCTGTATCAACCGGGCAAATGATGTCATTGCCAATGTTCCTAAGATTTCCATGGACACCAACAGCAGGAATAATATTGTCGGTAATGCGCGCTTCCTGCGGGCGCTGGGTTATTTCGAGCTGGTCAGAAGCTTTGGTCCCGTGCCGTTGCTGATAACGCCGACCAGTGCGACTTCTAATCTTTTTCCGCCCAAGGCGGCTATTGGCGATATCTATTCGCAGATCATCGGCGATCTGCAATATGCCGAAGCAAATTGCCTTTTGGAAAGCCAGATCATCGGGGCTAACAAAGGACAGGTCTCTTCTGGAGCGGCTTCGTCGATCCTCGCCAAGGTTTATCTGACGCGGGCTACCACCACCGTTGCGGACCCGAATGACTATGCGAACGCCCTGGCCGAATGCAATAAGGTCATCAGCTCCGGACAGTATATTTTATTGCCGAACTATAAATCGATTTTCGACTGGACCAATAAATTTCCGGCCAAGCCGGAGAACATTTTCTCGGTTCAGTTTGCGGAACCGCCCAGTGTGGGGAATATCATTATCCGCATGTTGACTTCGGCGAAAACGACCCCAGCGGGCTCCGCCTCGTTCTATGTACCGGCAACTTTTTACAATAGCTATATCCCCGCGGATTCGATCCGCAGAAACTTCAGCATCACCAATCAGGACAAAAGCGCCAACGGTACCTACACCACCGATCCGCTGTACTTTTATACAAAATTCAGCAGCGATCCTACCTGGACCGCACAAAGCAATAACTCCGAGGCGAACTGGATCATCACCCGGTATGCCGATGTCCTGCTCATGCAGTCCGAGGCCTTGCATTTCCTGAACCCCCTGGATTCGAATCAATTCAATGGGATCAACGCCGTCCGGGCAAGGGCCGGCCTGACGGGCGCCAATCAGCTGAATTTTACCAATACACCCGGTCCGGATGACTTTATCACCGCCTTATTGAACGAACGCGCCTGGGAGTTATGCATGGAAGGCCATCGCCGG